>NZ_MTQB01000005.1:0-185789 GCF_001974855.1 Pseudoalteromonas sp. SK18
CAGCAAAAGCTGCTGCCACTGTGCGCTTGTTCTGTAAGTTTTCATCACCTGCTCCGAATTTATCATTGAGCAGGTATTTTTAGATAATCAGAACATCGATGCTAGGTGTGGTTCGCTAGACGCTTACTGAGTAGTAAGGCAGCGAGCGTTTGTAACTAAGTGAAGATGCAGCTAACAATCTAAAAATGATGAAAGAAGGAACATGCATGAAAGGCGTTATCTTTAGAGGGCTTGAGGCACTAGTTATCGAAAAATGTGGCATGGCAGCATGGGACGACTTACTTGAAAAAAATGCACCGCAAGGTCGTGTTTATATTTCTGCAGAAAGTTACCCGGATGAAGAGATAGTTGCTTTAGCACAAGATGTAGCAACTGCACTTTCTATGTCTATGTCAGAGGTATTAAAGGCCTTTGGAGAGTATTTGTTCTCTCATTTGAAGGGGCGTCATCCTAGTATTGTTGCTAACTTTAATTGTTTTGCTGATCTTATTATTGGCATTGATAAAGTAATTCATGTTGAAGTAGCTAAGCTTTATCATGAGCCAAATTTACCTGAAATTGACGCCCAAATTATTGAAGACGGGTTTATTTTAATGCGCTACAACTCTAAGCGACAGCTTTGTATGTGCGCTGAAGGGCTTATTTTTGGTGCTGCGTCTCATTATGGAGTCGATGTTAAACTTAACCATGCTCAGTGCATGCATGATGGGTTTGATTCGTGCTTAATTGAAGTAAACTATGGGACTCACCATGGCTGAAGACGACTACAATTATAAAAAAGCGTATTTGCGCGAAAAATCAGCCAGAGATCAATTAGAAACCCTACTAGAAGACAAAACACGGGCATTATTTATTGCTAATCAAGAGCTGAAAGAAAAGCTCGAAACGGTCAAAAACCAACAAATAACTTTAATGCAAAGTGAAAAAATGGCCACGCTAGGCACACTCTCTGCTGGGATGGCCCACGAAATAAATAACCCGCTTGCTTATATAACCAGTAATGTAGCAAGTATAAAATTTATAAAGCCCATGTTGGTTACGTTAATGACGGCAGCTCAACAATTTGTAGACAAATCGATTTCAGTATCGCAGTTAGAGTCTATTTTAGTTCAGCTCAATCAAGAGAACGATTTAAGCTTTATTGTGGACGATATAGATGACTTAGTTGATGATACTCAAGAGGGCTTAGAGCGTATCGCTTATATTGTTAGCAACCTTGTCGACTTTGCCAGCCTAAAAGATAATGTAACAACAAATGCAGATATTACAGAATCATTAAATGGCACGCTAAAGTTACTTGAAAACCAGTTGGGAACGTGTGCTATAGAGTTACATATAGAAAAAATACCTTTAACACAGTGTAATTTATCATCGATGAAACAAGTATTTGTAAACTTATTAATTAATGCGAAACACGCCTGTGATAGCCAGTTCGATCAGCAGGGAAAAATCACCATTAAGCTGTTTGCTAATAAAAATAATATTTATATTGAGGTGGCAGATAACGGCTGTGGGATGGATGGCGACATACTTAAACAAATATTCGATCCTTTCTTTACTACTAAACCCGTAGGCCAAGGCACTGGTATGGGAATGGCTATAGTTTACAACATACTTAAAGAGCACAACGGCACTATAGAGGTTGAAAGTGAAGTGGGTAAGGGGTCTTTAATACGTTGTGTAATACCTATTTCAACAAAGTGCATGTAAGCTTTAAACTTAAAGCTTACATGCAGCTGTACCTAAAATACTAAAATGCAGAGCTTATGTCACTTAGATACTTTGTAATAACAAGCATATTAATTTTAATGACCATGGTCACTGGTTTACTAGTTGGTTATCGCTACTTTTTTAGTTTACCTAACATTGAGCAAAGTATTGAAGATTACCAAAACAGAGAGTTACTAAGCGTAAAAATTGCCTTAGACCGTGAGTTTGTATTTTTAAAAACGCTAAATTATGATTACGCTGTGTGGGACGATAGTTATGAGTTTTTACAAACGCTAGGCTCTCGTTACATTAGCTCAAACTTTGTTGATGATACCTTTAAATCGTTGAAAATTGATGGCGTATTTATTTATGATATGAACTTTAATTTGGTTTACTCTAGAACACATAATTATGTACAAGTTAATGATTTTGATGCCCCTGAATTTAACTTACAAACACACAAAAAAAATAAATCAATTTTACCTCTCAACTATATCACCCCACAAAATAACAGCTTACAACATTCTGGTTTTTTAAAAACGCAATATGGACCAGTGATGTTTGCATCTCATATGATCAGAAAAACCAATAACACGGGTGAACAAATTGGCGCTATGGTTTTTATAAGAAAAGTACGCCCATCGTTTATACAAAAAATTGCCAGTGTGTCACAGGTTGACCTTACCCACTCTATTCCAGCCGATGGACAGTTTGATACGCACCTAAAAAAATTAACGGGTAGCTTACAAGGCGGTAAAATTGCTACTCAAAGGCGAAGAGTGTTACTCGACATTAATAATGAGCCACTTATGCTGATAGATATTAAACATTATCATCAACAACTACCTACTTTATTAGACCGTGATTTGTTGTTAACACTATTAATGTTTTTGCTTATTTCGTTGCTGGGCTTATTTATTATTAATCGTTATTTTATTCGTCCTTTAATAAGCGGAGCTGAGGCATTAAATAAAATGCTACTTCGTAACACGTTAAGCCCATTAAGAATGAGTAATCAGTTTTTAGAGCTGCAAGTTCTGATTAAAGGTTTTAACGCTTTGTTTATGCAAATAAGTGAAAAAAATAAAGAGCTTGAGAGAATTAGTAAGATAGATGGGCTCACTCATTTATTTAATCGTCGTGCATTTGATGAAATATTTGATCAGCAGTGGAGCGAAGCAAAAAATGAGCGTAGTACTTTAACGATATTACTGGTTGATGTGGATTTCTTTAAACAATTTAATGATGTGTATGGCCATCAAGCGGGTGATGCCGCACTGCAAAAAGTGGCTAATGTTTTAAATAAAACAGCGTTGCTTTATCAGGGGGTGGCAGCTCGTTACGGTGGCGAAGAGTTTATTCTTTTATTTAATCGACTCAGTGATGAACAAGGTGTTGAGGTATCAAACTTGTTGTTAAACGCCATTATTGATTTACATATTGATCATATTGGCTCTGATATACAAAATCAGCTAACTATTAGTATTGGCTGCGTGAGTATCAATGCAAACAGTATAATTGAGCAAAATATACAACCTAAATCGGTGATTAAAACAGCAGATGAGTTATTGTATCAAGCAAAAAAAGAGGGACGTAACCAGATTAGGTTTAAGTCGATTTAACTCGATACCTCTTGTCCGCCGTGTTGCTCAGCTAAATCATCAAGTTCGGCAACGGTATAATCAAATCCGCTTTCATCATATTCGTAGCTTACTTTAACGCTGTCGCCGCCATTGAAAAGGCGTGTTTTTACGTCATTGACTGGCCAATCTTTTAATTCGTGTAAAAAGCGGTTAGCCACTTGTGATGACTCAAATCGGTAACTAATCTCTGTTTTCATAAATAATAATACCCTGATAATTTTACCCCCGTAGTTTGTTGATTTTTACCAAGGAGTCAAGTTATCTACTTTAAAAGAGCAATAAATTATGACTTTATAGATACTTATCGGTCATAGTAATCTAAATTGGAGTGTTAACAGTATAAAGCTGTTTAAAAAACAATAACCATATAACAATAACGGAGTAGGCAATGAAACATTTAGTGACCTTAGTTGGGCTTATCGCTTTTTTAATGGTGGTGCTACCAGGACCCCTTTATAAATTTAATATTGTTGAACTAGGCACTGCCTTTGCTGGTTTTAGATTAGGCGTGTATGTTGGTGGGGCAGCATTAGCCTTATTATTAGTTCAAGTGCTATTCATGCGTAAAACAGTAAGCCTAGCCAGTGCAGTGATCACGGTTATTTTTGCAGCTGTTGCTATTGCAATGCCGCTTAACATGATGAATACCGCAAAAAGTGTTCCGCCAATTCATGATATTTCTACCGATTTAATTAACCCACCTAAGTTTGTTGCGGTTGTGCCTTTGCGTGCTGATGCACCCAACCCTGTTGCTTACGCGGGTGAAGAAACTGCAGCGCAACAACGAAAAGCATACCCAGAGCTAAAACCGCTCGAGTACAACCAAACGCAACTAGAGTTAGTGGCAGCCACAACAAAAGCCATGGAAAACCTTGGTTGGGAACTGGTTAATAGTGATGTTAATAATGGTATTGTTGAAGCCACAGACACCACAACCTGGTTTGGCTTTAAAGATGATGTTGTAGTGCGTATTAACGACAAAGGCAGTAAGCGTGTGGTAGACATACGCAGTAAATCTCGCATTGGTAAAAGTGATTTAGGCAAAAATGCCCAGCGTATTAAAGCTCTGATTGACGAGTTAAACGCCGTTGTGGTGCAGTAATTAATAAAAATAGCCCAGCATTATGCTGGGTTTTTTGCAGTTGCTAGGTCAGTTCATGTTCAGAGCTGATAATGCATACTGTGTGAGTTATAAATTTTAATAAACTATGGAGTTATTATGAAAACAGTCGGATATGCAGCAAAAAGCCAAGGTTCTGAACTTACAGAGTTTTCTTTTGAGCGCCGCGATTTACGAAATAACGATGTAGCAATAGAGATTTTATATTGTGGTGTCTGTCATTCAGACTTACACGCAGTGCGAAACGATTGGGGTGGCAGTAAATACCCATTAGTACCAGGGCACGAAATTGTTGGTAAAGTAATTTCGGTTGGTAGCGATGTTACTAAATATCAGCAAGGCGATACCGTTGCTGTAGGCTGTATGGTTGACTCATGTCAAAGCTGCGACCAATGTCATAATCACGAAGAGCAATTTTGTCGTGAAGGCATGGTTGGCACTTACAGTGGCAAAGACAGAATAAACGGTGAAATGACACAAGGTGGCTACTCTAAGCATGTTGTAGTTCGTGAAGAGTTTGTGCTTTCAGTACCTAAAAATCTAGAGCTATCGCGAGTGGCGCCTTTATTGTGCGCTGGCATTACTACTTACTCTCCGCTGCACAAATGGGGTGTTAAAAAAGGCAGCCGCGTTGCAGTTGTCGGCCTTGGTGGGCTTGGCCATATGGCGGTTAAAAATGCCGTGGCAATGGGTGCAACGGTTACTGTTATTGGCCGTACTGAATCTAAAAAAGAGGATGCTATTGAGCTAGGTGCACAGCACTATTTAGTGTCGAACAACGATGATGAAATGAAAAATGCACAATCAGCGTTTGATGTGATCATTGATACTATACCAGTAAAGCATGACCTATCACTGTATACACCGCTACTTGATATTGATGGCACGTTAGTGATTGTTGGCCAAGTAGGCCCTGTAGATGAGCTAAACACAGTGCCATTGTTAATGGGTCGTCGTCGTGTGGCAGGATCCTTGATTGGTGGTATTGCAGAAACACAGCAAATGCTCGATTTTTGTGGTGAGCACAATGTATTACCTGAATGTGAAATGATCAATATAGATGAAATTAACACCGCCTATGAGCGCATGGAACGCTCAGATGTGCGTTACCGTTTTGTTATTGATATGGCGTCGATTGACGTGTAATTAATTAAAGTAATGAATATAACAAGAGCCGCTATACGCGGCTCTTTTTTATACTTAATACGCTGCAGCCGTTTGTTTCGCGTTATTATTGTTTATTTGTATAAAGCTTAGCCACCACATAAATAACCCGCCTAAAAATAGTGCTCCGGCAACATAGCCGGTCTGATTCGGTTGTGCACCTTGCGCAATAGCAATGCCACCCACCCAAGGGCCAATCGCGTTAGCAATGTTAAAAGCACATTGCACGAGAGCACCAATCATGGCATGGCCATTGGGCGATACATCCATTAACAGTGTTTGCACTAAAGTAGAAAGCCCTAAGCTACAACCAATAAAAAAGATCACCAGATAAAGTAAGTAAATATTATAGCTGGCACTCACATACGCAAATGCAAAAATAATAGTTGAGGCAAGGGTTAGTCCCGTGGTTTTAATTGCCGATTTATCGGCTGCTTTTCCTAGTATGTAATTACCGAGTGTGGAGCCAATACCAAACATCACCATCGCAATTGAAATAGTATAGGCGGGTGATTGGGTTACATCTAAAATAGTGTCGGCCACGTAGGTATAAATACAAAATACGCCACCAAAACCAATAATAACAATACCCAAAATAGACCAAACCAGTTTATTTTTTAATACCCCTAACTCGTTTAGTAAATTAGATTTTTGAGTATTTTTAACATTGGGTACCACGTAATAAACAAAAATAAAGGCAATAAACGCCAGTACACCTGCCCCGGCTAAACAATAGCGCCAACTCAAATTTTGCCCAACGAGCGTTACTACGGGTACGCCTACAATGGTTGCGACTGTCAGCCCCATAAATACTTTTGACATAAAGCTAGCACGCTTTCCAACAGGCGCAATATCTGAGGCCAATAATAAGGCTGCGCCAAAATATGCGCCATGGGGTAAACCACTTAAAAACCGAAACAGTACAAGTTGCTCTAATGAGCTAGCTAAGGCGCTTAAGCTATTAGCAATACACATTAAACTTAAAAATAGTAACAGCGCTTTTTGTTTACGCATGTTTGCTGTTGCCAACATTAAAATAGGCGCGCCAACAACCACTCCAAGAGCATAAGCACTAATAGCATAACCACTTTGTGATGGGGTACTAGCAAATGCTTCACTAATTAATGGCAACATAGGCATCATAGAAAATTCAGATAAACCCAAAATAAAGGTGCCTAGCGCAAGTACAACTAAAATAGCGGCTCTATTGGGCTGACTCGACGGCGATGTAGTATCAACGGCCATGTAAAATCCTTGAAGGTATTGAATAAAATTTAATAACAAACAAAACGCCTGTAAGTTTAAAAAATACAACACACACATTTATTTAAAATTGAATATGGGAATGAGGAATAAAGAGACTGGCATTTTAAATTAAAAGCCTCCTCCCGTCATGGTCTAAACCATAGTTTAAGATGAATAAAATTTAACTTAAGCAAACGAAAGGCTGGTTTATATGGCCTTGCAAGCCACTCGCTCATTAAAAGCAAGATATATTAGATTAAAATGTAATGCTAGCTTGACTTTTTGTATGGTATGAATGATATTTGTAAAGTAAGCATTACTTTTTAAATAGGATTAAAGCAATGAAAACAGAATTAAATTTAAAACAACGCCAAATTAAAAATACTAGCTACTTGGTTAAATGTACCTTGATTTGGTTACTCACCTTAGCGTTATGTAGCTTTGGCCCGACATTAATTTGGGATCGCGCAGAGATAATTAGCGGCTTTTTTATAGTTGTAAATGTGGTAGCCGGTATTGTAATGATTTTGGCTAATAAGCGTTATTTACAAGGTATGGACGAGCTGATGCAAAAAATACATCTCAGTGCCATGGGGTTTACCCTAGGTGCAATATTGGTAGGTGGGCTTGCGTACACTAATTTGCAATTGAGTGGCTTAATTGATTTTAAAGCACAGATACCCGATTTAATGTTTTTAATGGGAGCAGTGTATTTAATTAGCGTGTATGTACTTAACAAACACTATTGTGCAGGTGATGAATGAAAAACCGATTAAAGGTATTAAGAGCCGAGCATAACTACACCCAAGCAAGGTTGGCCGAGCTGCTAGATGTTTCTCGCCAAACTATTAATGCGATTGAAAAAGGTAAGTTTGATCCCAGCTTGCCACTGGCCTTTAAGGCAGCAAGGTTGTTTGAGTTAAAAATAGAAGATATTTTTGACGACGAACAGGGTTAAAAATTAACAAAGTGCGACAATATGTCGCGCTTTTTAGATTGCTACAGCACGTATAATTTACCCACAAAAATTTTGTGGTAAATCAATAATGACTGATAAAAAAAATTCTTTAACCTCTTATTTATTATCCCCTTTAGCGCTTGTTATAAGTAGCGTATTATCGCCAGTTGCTTTTGCAGATGACACCTCAATTGAAGTGATTGAAGTGCACGGCCAAGCACAAAATAAACACCTATCATTAGGCTCATCTGAATCGCTATTAACCGATTTAGGAGTGGACTTTTCTGCCGCTGGTGGCATGGCCAATTTACCTGTTTTAAATGGTTTAATGGGCGATAGAGTAGCGGTACTGGTTGATGGGGCGCAAATCACCGCCGCCTGTGCTAACCAAATGAACCCGCCACTGTCTTATATTTCAGCTAATCAAATTAGTAGCTACAAAGTGGTTGCAGGTGTTTCTCCAGTAAGCGCGGGAGGCGATAATATTGCAGGTGTGATTGCTGTTAATTCTATTTCACCTCAGTACAGTGAAAGCAAGCAACTTGCATGGCATTCAGGTTATGTGTCAGCCCAGTACAATACGCTAGATAACGGCAAAAAGGTCGGCGCAGGTATGCGCATTGCTAACGATATACTCAGTTTTAATTATCAAGGTGCTTATAGCGATGCTAACAGTTATGAAGATGGTAACGGCGATTTAGTGCTCGATACCCTATACCGCGCGCAAAACCATAGTTTAAGTGCTGCCATGCGCGATGATAAGCAACAATTAGTGGTTAAGCTAAGCCATCAAAAAATACCCTATCAAGGCTTTGCTAATCAATATATGGATATGACAGATAACACCAGCTATGGCGCTGTTGCTCAGTATAAGCGCGCTTTTACAAACAGTGAGCTTGAAGCGCAGTTAAATTGGCATAACGTAAAGCATGAAATGGGATTTTTTAGCGCAGAAAAACCCGGAAAAATGCCCATGAAAACCGACGCCGAAGATATAAGTACCCAGTTAAAATGGCGACTAGCGCTTGATAACAACAGCCAGTTACTACTCGCGCAAGAGTATCACCACATGAAATTAGATGACTGGTGGCCTGCAGTTGAGGGCTCAATGATGATGGGACCAAATGACTATAAAAATATTAATAATGGCCGACGTCAGCGTATTGCTTTGCTTGGAGAATATGAAAGCCAACTAAATACTCGCTGGTGGTTAAATGCAGGCATTCGATTTGAAAATGTAATGACCAACACTGATGATGTACAAGCATATAATGCAGGCATGGCTGCAATGAATGCAATGGCTATGGCGATGCCAAGTGATTCAATGGCGGCTAAAAAGTTTAATAACCAAAACAAAAAACAAACAGATAATTTAGTTGATGCAAACGTGCTGATTAATTATCAACTAAGCAATAACGACGAACTACAAATTGGCTTAGCCCGTAAAAATCGTGCGCCTAATTTATACGAACGCTATAGCTGGGGCGTAGGTAATATGGCCACCACCATGATTGGATGGTACGGCGATGGCAACGGCTATATTGGTAATATAAACCTTAAACCAGAAACCGCACACACGCTTAGCAGCACGTACACCCGCATGGCAAAAGATGACAGCTGGCGTATAAGTGCTAACGCTTGGGTGAGCGACGTGAATGACTATATTGGTGCCAACATAGTAAGAAGCTTTAACCGCACAGCGCTTGCTGCCAATACCCGTAATGTACTTATGTTTAATAACATAGATGCCAGGCTTTATGGTGTAAAGCTAGATGCGGTTTTAGCACTGCATGAGTCTAAGCAGTATGGTAGCTGGTCGTTAAAAGCTAATATTACCAACACCCGTGGTAAGCGCGACGATACTAATCAGCCGCTTTATCAAATTAAGCCGCTGCAAACCCAATTTGCCATTAACCAGCAAGTTGGCCGCTTTGAAAACGCACTCAGGTGGCAGTGGGTCGATAGTAAAACTCGCGTAGATAGCAACCGCCTAGAAAACCAAACTGAGCAGTACCATTTACTTAATTTAAGCTCAAAAGCCAGTTGGGATGCACTTACCGTGAGTGTTGATATTACCAATCTGCTTGATGAATATTATGAATTACCACTTGGTGGCGTAAGTATTGCTGAGTTTAAACAAGATATGTCGCAGGGCTTTAATCAATTAGCAGGGCAGGGGCGCTCTATAAATTTAGCCATGAGTTACGCGTTTTAAGATGATAGAGTAAGTTAGTATAAGCCGTCAGATTCGATTTTAGGTTAATCGAGTCTGACGGTTTATTGCCATTTTTCTAAGAGCGTATATTGAATAATCAAGCTGTTTGAAGCTGGTTTGTATGATATTTAAACTATTATTCACATTGCCAATTATTTAAATGCTCAATAATAAAGTCATCAATCTTTTTATGGATTGAAATATTATCTTGATTAACTAAATAGCTAATGTTCATATTTTCGAACTCTATATCTCTAAAGCAGCTATAATTATCTACCGCGCTATATTCGCAGCTACCCCAATACAAAAAAGTATTTTCCGATTTAGTATATAAAGTGAAACTATATTTTTCATGTTCAACAGGAATATACAGATCTTTAGCATCAGAGAATGTATTAAAAAAACTAGCATTAACATTACGCTCTAGCTTTCGATGAGGCAGCAGGTTAACCGATATAAAGTTATTCAATGGGCTTTCATCATTTTGATAGTCAACGGGCTGAAACTTCTTTATATGTTGAACAACATAATTAGCTGGAAAGAACAAAATAGGAGCCTTTGATAATTCCTTATCAAGTGCGTTGTCACCCTTATTTGAGTTAATAAAACTTGCTTCTGAAAGGTACTTATTAGGAAAACATCTACCTTGCCATTTTGTTTCAGAATTATTCTCATTACAGCCTGTCATGAGTAAAGTTAGGACTAAAACCATTTTTTTCATCGTCTTGATAACCTATGTTTGCATTACAATCATTGTAATGTGATTTTGGCTGTAATTTTTACGTACC
This sequence comes from Pseudoalteromonas sp. SK18, assembly GCF_001974855.1. Classification (GTDB taxonomy): domain Bacteria; phylum Pseudomonadota; class Gammaproteobacteria; order Enterobacterales; family Alteromonadaceae; genus Pseudoalteromonas. Next base: position 10,844 of record NZ_MTQB01000005.1, read on the forward strand.
AGTAGCATTTCAGTTAACTACCTTGCTGACGTAAATTAGTACTTGTTTGTAGCTTTAAGCTGTCCTCTGAATTACTTTTCCATTAAAGCGAATTTAACTAATTAAAACAACAAGCCTATTAAATCGTTACTTATTTACTTTAAATACATACATTACTGCTTGTGACAAAATTCTATAAACTGCTTTAACAGCGGGTTTTTGTACTTGTCTTTATGCATCACTAACCAAAACTGCCTTTGCATGGGGTGGTTTAAATTAAGCTGTGTAATACGTCCATCTTTTAGGGCATATTGCGCGGCAAGTGATGATAAACATCCTAACCCTAAGCCATTAGCTACACAGTTTATAAGCGCTTCAGTGGTATTGAGTTCTACGCTTTGCGTCCAATTTTTAATTTGTGGCGCAAGGCTATGTAAAAAGAAAGAACGCGAGCCTGAACCAGTTTCTCTTAATACCCATTGGCTACGATTAAAGTCGTTAAAGCTAAGTTGCTTTTTTGCAGCCAATGGGTGGTTTATTGGCGCAATTATACACATGGCGTCATGGCTAAACACATTAGAGACTAAATCGCTTTGATGGGCTTGGCCCTCAATAAGTGCTATATCGAGCTCGTAATCTATAAGTTTTTGACAAATAAGCGTCGAATTGGAAATCAGTATTTGTTGCGAGTAATGCTGTTGCTGCGCTCTAAAGTTGCTTAACAAAGCAGGTAATACATGATTACCAATCGTATCGCTGGCACCAATTTTTAAGATTCCGCTGGCAGGAGCGTTGTCTAAAAACAAGGTGTCGATAGTATTTGCCCGATTTAATAGTTCATCAGCAAGGGGCAGTAGTTTTTGCCCTTCTTGATTTAATAATAACCGATTATTTACACGATCAAATAATGGATGGCCTAACTGCTTTTCAAGTTCGCTAAGCGCCATACTCACCGCCGCTTTAGATAGAAACAATGATTCAGACGCTGCTGTAAGGGTGCTGTGCTGGGTTATGCCGACAAATACTTTAAGTTGCTTAAGTGAAATATTCATTATGCTATGTTTAGTTTACCTGAACCTGTGTTCTATATAATTAGATTTAACTTAACAAAATGCAAGCGTAAACTTCTCTGTAAGTTACAACCACAGGGTGGAATAGAGATGTTTAAACATATAAAAACAAAAGTATCAGGCGCACCAACACCAATGGGCGGTTTGGCATTAGGTATTGCCAGCCTAGGTTGGGCTTGGGAGAGTATGTTTAACCTAAATGGCGTAGCACAATATGCCGGTGCCGCTATTGCGAGCGTATTATTGCTATTGTTAACACTTAAGTTTTTATTACATCCTCAGCTGCTTAAAGCCGATTTAGCCCATCCGGTTGTGGGAAGTGTGGTGCCTACTTTTGCTATGGCTACTTTAGTGGTGTCTAATTCTTTAGGGCAGTTTTACTCCCTTGCGGGAGATATGCTTTGGGTTGGTGCATTTTTATTGCATGTGGTGTTTTTAATCAGCTTTATTGCTCATCGCGTGATTGAATTTAAAATTGAGCATATGGTGCCAAGCTGGTTTGTACCGCCGGTTGGGATCATTGTTGCCGATGTCGCCTTTTCAGGGAATCCGGCTCTGCTATTTTTAGCACAAGGGGCGCTTTATTTTGGCATGCTGATGTATGCAGTTATGTTGCCTATGATGATTTACCGGATCATTTTTGCTGCGCACATTCCTGATGCTGCACAACCTACACTGGCTATTTTAGCGGCGCCAGCAAGTTTATCGTTAGCTGGTTACTTTACAGTTATCAGCGAGCCGTCACCGGTTATTATTGGCTTGTTATTTGGAATTGCGGTACTGATGACCTTTATAATTTACGTCGCATTTTTTAAATTACTGCGCCGTCCATTTTGCCCAGGTTACGCTGCGTTTACTTTTCCTATGGTCATTGGTGCTACCGCGTTATTTAAACTTGCCGCATGGATGCATGCAGAGGGTATTGATTTGCAGTTTGTTAAACAAATACAGTATTTAGCAACGTTTGAACTGATTGTGGCAAGTGGGGTAGTTTGCTATGTGGCGGTTCGTTATTTGGCTCACTTTAAGCTTTTTAACACTCAATTTAAGCCTCTCACCCTATCGCAATAACAATTAAACGCTTGTTTGCACTACTTCGTTGGCCGCGTGCTCAATTGCTTGTTCGGCATCTTGCTCAGCAAGCTTTGCGCGCTCTGCTTTTGAAACATAAGCCGGTTTGTTGCTTTTATGCAGCTTGGCATTAGCACGCTTATCTTTGTTATTAAATTTTGTAATGATCTTTTTTCTGCGATTCATGATTAACCCCGTAATTTTGAGCTGCGCATTATACAGGCATCTTGTTCAAAGCTGTTAGATAAATTATAAGCTTTGCTTGTGGGTCTGCCGCAAAGCGCTGTTTGTCACTTTACAAGGAGGTTATAATTAGTGTTCTTTGTTGTTAATTAAATGGAATCTGTTTTGAACAAGCTCGCTTTAGCAAGTATTGCCTTATGTGCATTTAGCGCTCATGCACAATTAAATAAACACAGTGAAAGCGTGGCCGATTACGCAGTTAATAACTATCAAAATGCACAGGTGCATACGCTTACTAATTTAGTATCGTTTCCTACGGTTAATAAAAGTGAGATCAGCGCACCACAAAACCCCGACTTTATAGGCTTTAAAGCGTTATTAAAAATGAAAGCCGCTGAACTTGGCTTTGACTACCAAGATTTAGGCTATACCGTACTCATAGGCATGGGTGAGCAAAAAGAAAAAGTAACCATAGTGACTCACGGTGATGTACAACCTGCAAACGCCAGCAAATGGAAACAAAGCCCATTTATTATTGATACCTCAGAGCCGGGTAAATTAGTTGGCCGAGGTACCGAAGACGATAAAGGCGCTATAGCCACCGCTTTATATGCGATGAAAGCCATAAAAGATAAAGGCATAACCCTTGATAATCGCATTGAGCTGATGGTTTACCTAGCGGAGGAGTCTGATTGGGGGCCGTTAACTGAGTTTATGAAAACCTATGAGCAACCAAAGTATGCGATAACCATTGATGCCTCATACCCTGTAGTGGTTGCTGAAAAAGGCTGGAGCTTAATTGCGCCAACATTTGATGCAACATCACCACAAACAGGTGTGTATGTCAGCAATGTAACGGGTGGTGCCTTTGCTAGCCAAATCCCTGAAGATGCCAGCTTAACTTTGCATAATGCGAGTCCTGAATTGGTGGCTCAATTAAAACAAACAGCCAAGGTTCTTAAGCAAGTAGAATTTACCTTTGATGATCAAACAGATGGAACTTTAATTAGTGTTAAAGGCATGTCGGCTCACTCATCTGAGCCAGAGTCAGGTGTTAACGCCATTGCTTATTTGGCTGAACTATTTAAAGCCGTTGAGCTTGAAAACAACAGCGATGGGCAGCTCATTAAGTTTGTAAACCAGCTAATTGGCCTAGATATTCACGGTAAACAGTTTGGTGATATTGCGTATAAACATGACTTTATGGGGCCAATGACGGTAGCGCCCACAGTTATTGAACGAGACGGTAATAACCTAACGTTAGCGGTTAATGCTCGTCGTCCTATGGGTAAAGAGGCTGACTTACTAAAACAGCAAATTAATAGTGCGCTTACTCAATGGCAAGCTGATAATAAAGTAACATTAGCCAATGTTAAAACCACCATTGGTACACCCATGTTACTTGATGACGCGCCCCATGCGCAGAAGTTACTTGATATTTTTAAACACTTTACTGGCTATCAAGACGCTGATTTTGTTTCAATAGGGGGCGGTACAAATGCCAAGTTATTTGATAATGCTGTGTCGTTTGGCCCATCAATGCCGGGTAAACGTTATACGGGGCACTCAGAGCATGAATTTATTACCCTTGAGCAATTAGCACTTAATTTACGTATGTACACCGCTATGATGATAGAGCTGGGAAATATGTAATTTTGGATATATAACCTATATCAAATACGAAAAAACCGCCGTAACGGCGGTTTTTTTATAGCAACGGTGTGCTATTGAAAGTTTATTTCAGGCAAGCATTCAAACCCAGGTTTTGCAAATAAGTAACCTTGCATTAATTCAATGCCGACACTTTTTAACCAATGATACTCTTCAACTGTTTCAATGCCTTCAGCCAGGGCTGTAACATTTAGCGCGCTAAACATGTTTAAACAGTGGGTGACGATTGCTTGGCGATTTTTATCTTTGTCGATATCTCTGATCAGCGCCATATCAAGCTTGATAATATCAGTTTGAAAATCGGCTAATAAGTTTAATCCAGAATAGCCTGAACCAAAGTCATCGGTGGCTGTTTTAAAGCCTAACTCTTGGTAATAGCTTACAACACGTTTTACATGTGCGCTGTCTTCTATTTTTTCGACTTCTGTAAATTCAAACATAATATTAGTTGTAGGGAAATTGTACTTTTTAGCCGCTTCTAGGGTAGTGCGAATACAGCGCTCAGGCTTATAAATAGCGTTGGGTAAAAAGTTAATGCTTAGCATGGTGTTTATGCCTAGCTTAGAGGCAAGTGCAATGGCTTTAATTCTACATAGTTGGTCAAAGGTATAGCGGTTGTCGTCGTTTACTTGGGAAATAATAGAATAAGCCGACTCATTATTTAAACCACGAACCAGTGCTTCATAGCCATAAATAGTGTTGCTCTGGCAATTTATAATAGGCTGAAATGCCATAGTAAAGTCAAAATCTAGTTCGCTAGAATCAGCGCAGTTGCTACAAGATACTTTTTCGCAACTTTGTGATTTCTCGTTCATGCATCCACCTTTGAATTTAACCCACACTTAAAGGTGGTTAAGTTTCTTGTAATCCTAACAAAGTATTGAGATTTTACATAATTATATTAGCGAACATTAATATAACTCATAATAAAGTTTTTATTTAATTCATGAAAAATTAGCAGTAAGGTTATGCTAAAACATAATCTTACTGCTACGCAAAAAGTATAATTGGTTTACAAAATTAGTTAAGTGTTGCCGTTAGCTTTATGCTGGTATTGAGTAATTTTGAAATGGGGCAGCCTTTTTTGGTGTCTTCACACAGGGCTTGAAATTGCTCATTGGAAATATCAGTAATTTTTGCATTAACTACCAATTCAATTTCACTCACCGCAAAGCCATCATCCACTTCGTCTAAACTAACCACTGCTTCGGTGTTTATGTTCTCAGCGGTAAAGCCCGCTTCACCAAGTGCCAGCGATAAAGCCATACCAAAACAGGCACTATGTGCTGCACCCACTAATTCCTCAGGGTTTGATCCTGGCTTATCTTCAAAGCGGGTATTAAACCCATACGGCTGGTTATCTAATGCGCCACTTTGCGTTGAGATATAACCTTTCCCTTTTTTAATATCACCAGACCATGTTGAACGTGCAGATTTTTTAATCGTCATTATGTTCTCCTTGTTGAGGGTGTAGGCTTTTTAGGTTAATTAGTCATACCGTGTAGTGTTTGCAATACGTTGTAAACACTACACGGTAAAACAGCTAAAAAGCGTTATTTACATAGATAGTTGCAAAATAGAAGCCAAATAATTTAATAAACAAAACTCACGTTACGTTTGGGATTATTTATTATCCCGAATTTAGGTTATGTCAGCTATTTGCAGGTGATAAGGAGGCGTACTTTCACGGTTTTGAAACGCTAAAATAGCGTTGTTTTTAATTATTCCGTGTTCAATATTGATAGCGCGGCGAATGGTTTCGTCTTTTTGCCATTGCTCTGGACCGGCTAAAACAGTTGGCAAGTATACAATGAGCGCGGCAGAAATAGAGCGCGTTGCACTTTCCCATAAGTAGCTAGGGGTATGATCAACCGCGTAATAATCCGTGGTTTTATAGCTAAACATCGGGTGTTTAAATGTTGTTGGCTTTGCAAAAAAGAATCCCATTCCTTCATCACAACTTACATCTATTATAAGGCTATTGGGTTTTAAGCAATTGGCTTCAGATTCAATCACAAAATTGACGGGGTTTGCGGTTTCTTGGTAGGTGCCATTAACAATAATGTCAGCTTCGCTAATAAGCTCAGTAAGCGGGCGCTGCGACCCATCGTGCTCAACCACCATCATGCGAGCTTCGCCTTCAATGCCTGGGCGTACTTTAACATAATGACAATCAAGTACTTCTTCACGCACTTCATGATCGGGGCGCTGTATACAAATTGTAATATCTCTAAAACCATGAGCTTTTAATGCATAAATAGCGCCTCGGCTAACAGCGCCAAAACTAAAAATAATGGTTTTACGTTGATTACCGTAATGGCCATCAATGCCTTTTAGTTGCAGAGCATGTAACACCGCACAATAACCAGCCATTTCATTGTTTTTATAAAAAGTATGACGGCCAACATTTCCCTGTGGTGACCATACAAACATGTCTTCAAAGGCAATAAGAGTAAGCTTTCTATCAAGGGCAGCTTGGGTAATTGCTTGTTGTTGTACGCAATGTACATAGCCCCAAATTGTGCCGCCTTCTTTAAGTTCTTGTAAATCAGCAAGCACTGGTTTGGCAATAATGACGGTGCCTAATTGGGTTAAAATATCACTGCGGGTGGCAATGCCGCCTGTCAGTGCTGCAATTTCTTCGTCGCTCATATTAAATGCCGCGCCATAACCTTGCTCAAAAATCATATTTTTTCTGAGTTTTTCAGGTATACGCATTAAATGCGCAGGATGAATAGGGTAGCGTCTTTCATCTGTTTTACGTGATGTTCCAATTACGCCAATAGTTAATTCACTCATGCTATATCCTTGATTAAAGTATGCTGAGTTTATAAACGAATAATGCTACATCGCTAACAAACAAAGAGGGGTTTTACAGGCAAGCTCACGCCATGGCTGTAAAAATAATGCTTGGTAAAGGGTGTTCTTTTAATTAGCTGTGCTAGGTGTAATGAATGTTGAGCAGGCAGAGGGTAGAGTGTTAACTTGCATTGAATAACAAGTTGAAACGTTAACCACTATAACAGCTATGTAAGATATAAAGTGAGATTAAAGCGAATATGCGTGTATTGATTTTTATAAGCGGCTATTTGCTGCGTTTGCACCGCTCTGAGCAATAAATAACGTTATCCCAATCTCGTTGCCACTTTTTACGCCACGCAAACGGCTTATTGCATACTGGGCAAATTTTTTGCGGTAAGTTAAGTTTTTTGTGCGCCATAATTAGGTGTTCTCTTTATTGCTGTTACTGCGAGTTTTGCGTTTTACACGGGTGATTTTTTGAGTCGGAGTCATGTGTTTTTTAAGAATTTTACCTATGGCGCGTTTTACATCGGGCCGCTCTCGGTATTGCCATAGCCGTTCGCGGGCTTCTTTTGAGGCGGTGGTTAAATCAAGCATCGGCTCAGGGTAGTCTTCACCTAGTTTAAAGTCGTTAAATAGCGCTTCCATGGGCGTTTGCTCCCAAGGTTGATGTAAATATTCAATGGGGAGCTTTTCAAGTTCAGGGCACCATTTTTTTATAAACGCACCGGTTGGGTCTTGATCCTCCGATTGCTTAATTGGGTTGTAATGACGAATAGTATTAATACCGGTGACAGAGGCTTGCATTTGAATTTGCGGGTAATGAATCCCCGGTTCAAAGTCTAAAAAGTAATTAGCCAGCGGAAAACTTGCTTGTTGCCAGCTAATGTTTAAATGATGCGTTACAAAGCTAACCAGCATAGCGCGCATTCTAAAGTTGATATAACCGGTGGCTTTTAAACAGCGCATACAGGCATCAATAATAGGAATACCAGTTTGCCCCTGTGCCCAGCGTTCAATATCGCTAGTAACCTGAGCGTCATCACGATACGGAAATGCATGGTAACCCGGATTTAACGCTTTAAATTCCATGGTACACTCGCTTTCAAACTTTTGCATAAAATGGCAATGCCAATGCAAGCGCGATACAAACGCTGCAAGTGGACGCTTCCACCCTTTTTTATCGGGATGGGTTGAATGGTATGCGTCAATCGCCATTTGATACACTTGCCTCAGGCTGATATTTCCCCACGCTAAATAGGGCGATAACCTAGAGCAATGCGTACGGCTTAAGCTTGGGCTGGATATTCCTTTTTGATAGCCTTTACCGCGCTCGGCAAAAAAACTGTGCATAACATCGCGGGCAAGTCGCGGCCCTCCATATTGAAAGTTGTCATCGTCAGCTGTGTAACTGTCTGGTAATTCTGGCGATTGGTAGTGTGTCAGTGTCACTGTTTTAATGTGTTTCCAATCTGGGATGGCAATTGGCGCTTGCATTGTTTGTTGCCAGCATTCATTCCAATTATTGCGATTTTTTTTACCCCGAATGACAGCCCCCGTTGGTGACTCTAACCAGTTAATCTGATTATGTTGGCACCATGCTTTAATCGCTTTATCGCGCTCAAATGTATTATTTAAGCCGATTTCTTGGTGACTAAAGAGATTAATTATTTCAAACTGGGTGAGTAGCTCTTCAAGCAACGACTGCATATTTTGTTTAAATATGTACACGCAGCTATTAAAGCGATCAAGTTGTTGGTTTAAATCACATAGTGACTGATACACAAAGCGCCAATGTCGCTCGTTATAATGAGCATCTTCGAGTAACAGCGGCTCAAAGTTGTACAGCAATAATGTTGGAAGCCCATTGCTAAACGCATGTTTAAGCGGTTGATGATCGCTTAAGCGTAAATCGCGTTTAAACCAGACAATGTTTATTTTTTGGCGCATGAAATTAAACTATTTGCTAACGGTGTAGTATTAATGAAGATCCAATCTATAAGTACGTATTGCCTAGTACTAGGGTTTAGTTTTTAACTTAAAAGTGAGAAATAATGTTTTTAGATTTAATTCAAAACAACAACCGCTCTGTTTATAGCTACTTAGTTGGCGGTATTAGTCCACGACCGATTGCATGGATAAGCACCCTAAGTAATGAGGGGGTAAGCAATATTGCACCTTACTCTTTTTTTACCGTAGCAAGTTGTCAGCCTGCAGTGCTAAGTGTTACTCAAGTTAACCCCAGCGATAAAGCCAATAAAGATACACTGACAAATTTACTAGCCACCAAAGAATGTGTGGTTAATATTGTTAGTCATGCCTTAGTAGAGCAAATGAACCAAAGCTGCGCTAATTACCCTAATAATGTCAGTGAGTTTGATGAGGCCAGCATAGAGAGAGTCCCAAGCCAGTTAGTTAATCCGCCGAGTGTTGCAGCTTCAAAAGTACGCTATGAATGTAAGCTTCGAGAAGTGATCACTATTTCAGATGAACCAAGCGGTGGCAAAATGATGCTCTTAGATGTAGTGGGAATTTTTATAGATGACGCCACGTTGGTAAATGGCTACATAGATCCGACACGTTTAGATGCAGTAGGTAAAATGGGCGGCGATTACTTTAGCACCACCAAAGATAAGTTTGTACTAAAACGCCCACAACTTTAAAGGTGAGCGTTTTAATTACATCAGGTTAAACAGCACGCTATTTACTCTGTTTTTGGTAAAAACAGTGCACTCATTGCCCCCAAAAAACCTAACCCACTGTAAAGCAAAATAAGCTCTGCGGTTGATAAAAACGATTCTAATAAGCCTATGCTGCCCAACATCAGTAATAAAACCCCAATAACGGTATTACTAACCGACACATAATCGGTGCGTTTGTTACCCTCTGCCATATCGACGAGGTACGTTTTTCGCCCTAAGCGTACTCCTTGGTGCGCAACTGAGAGTAAAAAGTACAAAATAGGCATAGCCCACCAATTTAGTAGCAGCTCGTTATACCAAGTTGCAATAACAAATACAGCCAGCCCATTAATGGTAACCAAAGTGGCACTGAGTACCAGCACTCGCTGGCTAGATAAGTCACTTAAGCGCCCCCAAATCGGCGCTGAGACTAGGCTTGCAAAGCCGGAAACGGCAATAAAGGTGGCAAGTAAAGAAAATTCAAACGACTGTTTACTGGCTAAAATAATATAAAAAGGGGCACTCAATGCTGAACAAAGCAGTAAGGCACGTGTAATAACAAAATGCGCAAACTGTTTGTCTTGGTATAAAATTTTTAACTTTGAAAACGCGTGCAATAGGCCATTATTAGCTCCTTCGGTAGCGCCACTATATTCGTTAATTTGTGCATAAAAAAACGCGGCAATCAGCCACATTAATGCACCCAGTAGTAAAGCGATGATCACAATGTCTTGATCTTTTTGCTGTGAAAAAAACCACATCATGAGACCAAACGTTAAGGTGGCAAAACCGGCAATACTCGCAGCAAGCCCGCTAATATTACCGCGTTGCTGTTTAGGAATAACTTTGCCCAGCACATCTTTTGCAGCGACAGAGTTAAACCCTCTGGCAAGGCTAAATAAAATTAATAAGCCAATAATGGCGTAGCCTGCTTGTGCGCCCTTGAGGGTGAACGCCACCGCAACCATGGCTAAAATGCATCCTGCTTGCATCACTGCACCTATTACCCATACCCATTTACGAACGGGGAGTTTGCGAATAACGTTAGCAATAGCAAGTTGGGGCAGCAATGAACCCGATTCTCTAATTGGTACTAACCAAGCAATAAAACTCGCTGGTACATTTAAGCTTTGCATTAACCATGGCAGCGTTATTTTTGGATTAAGCAGTGCATCGGCAAATTTACAAAACAGCTGGCTAATGAGTAAAATAATAAAATTACCAGGTACTTCCTGACAGGCATTGTCGTCGATGGCCTTGCAAGCTCGGGCGTCTTCTTCATTGTTTAAGCGTTTATAGATTTGTTCTTTTGTCAGTTTTTTCACAATTAATAACTACGCTATCAGTGTAAATATTTAGATATATTAAGATGGTATGCTTAACTTTTCTACTGTTGGGATTACAAAGTCATTTTACCTGCTAAGAATAAAGGAACCCCAAATAAACACAAAAAAATCAGCTAAGCGCTGATTTTTTGTTTGTACTAAAGCAGCGTCTTATTCAAAATCACGAGCACTGTGGCGCTCTGCCATTTGTTCTTCTTCTGGGCCCCAAGTACGATTAACACGGCGGCCTCGTTTTACACCTGGGCGCACAGCTATTTGCTTAGCCCAACGAACCACATGGGTATAAGATGCAACATCTAAAAATTCGGCGGCATCATATAAGTCGCCTAATACCAGTGAGCCATACCATGGCCATATTGCAATGTCGGCAATTGAATATTCGCTGCCTGCCATGTATTCGTTGTCACTTAAATGGCGGTTTAGTACATCTAGCTGACGCTTAGTTTCCATGGTGAAACGGTCAATCGGGTATTGCATTTTACTCGGTGCATAACTGTAAAAGTGGCCAAACCCACCGCCTAAGTAAGGTGCTGAGCCCATTTGCCAAAATAGCCAGTTACGACACTCTGTTTTAGCTTGAAAATCATTAGGAATAAGCGCATCAAACTTTTCGCCTAAGTATTGTAAAATAGCACCTGACTCAAATATGCGTGTTGGCGGTGTGGTTGAATGATCCATCAGCGCGGGTATTTTTGAGTTTGGGTTTATATCAACAAAATCAGAGCCAAACTGATCGCCTTCACCAATATTAATTAAATAAGCGTCGTACTCAGCCTCAGTAATACCAAGCTCTAATAGCTCTTCAAACATAATACTGACTTTTTGCCCGTTGGGGGTCGCTAATGAGTAAAGCTGAAATGGATGTTTACCAATGGGCAATGTTTTATCGTGGGTTGCCCCTGCAATTGGGCGGTTAATGTTTGCAAATTTACCGCCACTTTCATTGTCCCATGTCCATACATTTGCTGGGGTGTAGTCGTTGTTATCACTCATAAATAGCCTCTAATCGTTTAAACGTGCGTATTTGCTTTGCCCGTTGTTGCTTTTAATTTATCTGCTTTTGCTAATTTATACCCTAAAAAGAATCCACTTAATGCGCCAAACAGATGGCTTTCAAACGAGATATGCAACCGCTGTGGAAACACACCCCAAATAAAGCCACTGTATAAAAAGGCCACCACCACGGCTATAAAAATAGATTTAAAAGAACGTCTTACAATGCCATAGCATAAAATAAAGCCCCATAATCCATAAATAACGCCACTTAAGCCGACATGAATATTGCCACGGGCAAACATCCATACCAGTAATCCACCAACTAATGCGGTGAATAAAAATACGCTATAAAAACGCTTTACACTGTATTGGCAAATTAACCAGCTTAAAACAATAAAGGGCAGCATATTACTCGCAAAATGCCACCAGCTACCGTGTAAAAAGGGAGCGCAAAGAATCCCAATCAGCCCTTGAATGCTGCGAGGGTAAATACCTAAACCATTTAAACTAATGCCTGGCAGGCTATTAATTAGTTGCAACACAAAACAAATAGTTACAATGCTTATAATGGCAAAGCGGGTGCTGCTGAGTAACGATAAGGTGGATGGTTTATTTTGCATACGGTGCCCTTATTTATAGTAAGAGTGGCCAGTATAGGAATAGTGGTGAGTAATGAAAAGCAAATTAAAAAGCACAGCGATTAAACTGTGCTTTTTATGCTGATTAATCGTAATTAACCAAGCTTGGTAAGTAGTTTTTTAGCTGCTAGCTCAGAGCTTGCTGGGTTTTGACCAGTGATCACTAAACCGTCTTCAAGCGCAAGCACGCCCCAGTCGTCAGTTTTTTGATAGTCACCACCTTTTTTAATCAGCTCGTCTTCGACTAAAAATGGCACTACATCTGTTAATTGCACGGCGGCTTCTTCTGAATTAGTAAAGCCTGTTACTTTTTTACCCGCAACTAATGCGTTGCCATCAGCATCTTTTGTATTTAAAAATGCAGCGCTCGCATGACACACAGCAGCGACTGGCTTTTGTAATTTTACAAAATCTTCGATGAGCGAGATTGAATCCGTGTTATCTACTAAATCCCATAATGGGCCGTGGCCGCCTGGGTAAAATACCGCATCAAAATCAGAAGCATTCACTTCACTCAATACTTTTGTATTTGCCATTAATGCTTGTGCTGCACTGTCGTTGTCGTACCGCTTGGTAGCATCAGTTTGGAAGTCGGCTAGTGTACTGGTTGGGTCGATTGGTGGTTGGCCACCGTTTGGTGAAGCTAGGGTTATTTCTGCGCCTGCATCAACAAATGCATAATAAGGGGCGGCGAATTCTTCTACCCAAAAACCTGTTTTTTCACCGGTGTTGCCTAAATCAGCGTGTGAAGTAAGTACCATTAATATTTTCTTAGCCATTATTTTTTCCTTCTGATGATTTAAAGTTGTAATCATTGCTTAGCAGTTACTATATGCACTAACGTAACTTTAAACAACGATGATAAATTTAACTTTATTGATTTAATAATTGATACAATGAGCTAAGGCTACAATTAGGATGCAGTGATGAAAGTTTCGTTTGAACAATTAAAAAGTATGGTGGTGTTTGCACAAATAGTTGAGCAGGGCAGTTTAACTGCAGCGGCAAAGCAGCTAGGGTTAACGCGAGCAGTAGCCAGTTACCATTTAAAAAAGCTAGAAACGCAACTTGAAGTAACCTTGCTTAACCGCTCAACACGTACCATGGCGCTTACTGAAGCCGGTATGGCTTACTATGAGCGCTGCCGCGTTATTACCGAGCAAGCCAATGCTGCTAATCAACAAATAGAAAATATAAAAAGTGAGCCCCAAGGATTATTAAAAATTAGTTGTCCGGTTAATGTGGGGATGCAATTAATTGTGCCTGCAATTAATACCTTTAAGCGCCAATACCCCAAAATTGATATAGATTTACAGCTAACTGATGATGTGGTGGATATTATTAAGCACGGGTTTGATTTTGCAATTAGAGGGGTTGCACTGCGCGATTCGAACCTACAGGCAACGAAGTTAACCACAATGAGTACCTGTATTTGTGGTGCGCCTGATTATTTTTCGCATTATGGCAAGCCTACTACGCCCGATGAATTAGCAAAGCACCAGTGGGTGGTTTATCAGTTGGGGAGCAAAACCTTGACCTTGCAAAAAGACAGTAAAAAAGTCGACATTACCATGCAAGGATCGCTCAGTACTAATAATGCCGCTGCACGGACTGCATTTGTGGAGGCAGGACATGGCATAGGGCGTATACCGCTATACGATGCATGGCCAAAAGTACAAGCGGGTTTGCTGCAAATTATAATGGACGACTACAAAAGCAAAGACATTGAGTTGTATGGGGTATTCCCGCCAGGGGCGACGGGATCTAAAAAGTTGCGTTTGTTTATTGATTATTTAAAAGCGTACTTTGTAAAACAGCATACGGCATTAGGTATGCGTAAGGGCTAGCGCTCGGTTAAACAAGGCAACAGCCTGTTGATACATTGCTATGGCGAGAGCTGCATCGTAGCGCTCGCCTTCATCACGCATAAAGGCATGTTGCGCGTTAACTTCTTGCCATTGGTAATTTATGCCAGTACGAACAGCTTGCTGGTATATTTTGTCTCGGCCATCTTGTGGAACATGGGGGTCTTGTTTACCCCAAATAAAATGAATTTCACCGAGTATGTCGGCCATGCGTTCAAATGAGTTATTACCGGGTTGTGCGGGCAGTGTATTACTGTGTATATCGGTGGCGTATAAACAAAACGCGGCTTTTATAAGTGGGTTTAAAGTGGCTCTGTAAGCTAAATGTCCACCAATACATACACCCATAGCTCCCACGTTTCCTGAACAATAACTTTGTCGTTTTACAAACTCGATAAGGCTTTGTGTGTCGCTATCATGATGCTCTAAAGGTTTAGCCCATTTATCGTTATTACCTTTATCTTTGCCTTCGTCATCATAAGCCAGCACAGTTCCGATAGGGTTAAGCTCATGAAACACTTCTGGCACAAGTACCACAAAACCATGACTGGCTAAAATAGCTGCACTGCGGGCAATAGGTGCCGTTTGCTGGAAAATTTCAGAATAAAAAATAATGGCAGGGTATTGCCCCGATGTTTGTGGGCGGTAAATAGTGGTTCGCATTAACCCTGTAGGCGTTGGTAAGTCAGCGTTATGGTGTTGAATGATCATAAAAGCGCTCAGTAAAATGAATATAATAGCTGAGCGCGGTAAAATAAACGAATTTTGCTACAAATTAACTAACCTAAACTGTGCTTAAATAGCGGCAGGCATTTTATTGCAGCTGGCGTAATAGCTAACTGTAGCTGGCCAGTCAGAAAATATACCGATTACACCAACCTCTTTTGCAAGCACATCAACCACAGTCATCATGTCACCATCGTTATCTATAACATCACTAATTGATTGGTAATAGTAACCGCCACCGTTATTTAGCGGCCCAGATCGTTCAAGACTCCATGCAATAATATTAAGCCCAGCAGCTTTAGCATCAATAGCGTACTGCGATGGCACAATATTACTTTCATTATCTATGGTTAATAGCATCCAAATGGGTGGAGCAATAATTTTAACGCCGTCATTAAAAAGCGCAGCCATAGTAGGCTGCCATGTATCGGCGTTATTAGGATCAAACCCTGCATCGCTATCTCGGCCATCTAAATACACGCTTTGCGTTGCAAACGCGGGGTTGGTGTTAATCCAATATTTTACGTCATCTAAATTAAACGATTGCGGAAAAACACGCTCAGCGGGTACGTCCATTTGCGTGTATTCATTTAGCATTTTTTGCGCGTATTGCTGTTGTGTCATACCATCAAAAGGCATGCTCACTTGAGGCGATTTAAGCTCTGGCGTCATTTTTACCCCTAGCTGTTTAAATAGCGCAATACTTTGTTTGTGGGTCATTAACGTGCCGCTACTTGCATATAAATCAGTGCGCCAGTTTGGTGTGCCTTGTAAATATTCAGCAACGCTGCTTGCTTGAGGATTAGCACCATCCATTTTACCTTCAAGGGTTAAAAATTCCGCCAGGCTAATGTCACTGGTACAACATTTAGCAGAAGCAGGCGTGCCACTGTTAGAGTTTGCTGGTGTAAAGGGCACACTGCATTTAGCGGCAAGTTCTGGAATAGCTAAAATGTTAGTGGTGGTATGTAAATCGCATTGTGAATGGCGACATACCAGCTCTTTGTCATTGGTAAAGGTGACATCGCATTCAACAATACCGGCGCCCATACGAGCAGCCGCTATGTATGACTCTTTTGTGTGCTCTGGGTATTGCATGGGGGCACCACGATGGCCGATTGAAAAGTCAGTACGATAAAAAGCACCGTCTTTGCATGATGCTAATTTTGTTTTTAGTGCGCCGTCGGCCATATCCTCAATTAAGTAGTCGGGGCGAGTACCTAGTTGAATATTAGTGCCATGCGCCACTTCAACAATAACCGGGGTAGGAACCTCAACAATTTCAACCTCAGTGTTAGTAACAACCACTTCTTTTTCGACTATTTCAACATCATCATTGCAGCCAGTAAGTGCAGCTAACAATATACAGGCAGTGAATAGGGGAAGTCGCTTCATTATTTGTCCTTAAAAATAAAAGTAGCCCCTACCTTAACCTTAAACAGTGACAATTAAACGACAGCGGGATTAACTTTTCGCTTTGCTAGCAGTTGATTGACCACTAATGCTAGTAACATAATAACAGCACCGATTATTAATCGGGCTATGTCCGCATCTCGATTCCAAATAAGTACATTAACAATAATACCGGCAGGAATAAGCAAGTTATTCATCACCGCCAATGCACCAACATTAACCAGTGTTGCGCCTTTATTCCACATAAAGTAGCCCAAACCTGAGGCTACAATACCTAAGTAAATAAGAATGCCCCATTGCGTTGAGCTGGAAGGTAACTTCTCGGTATTGCCAAACAGCGCATAGCAAGCGCTGGCTATAACAAGCGCACCAATAAAAAACCAGCCAAATACGGTTTTGTCATCCAGTTTTTGATTAACCATTAAACGCTTGTAGCTTACTTGCCCTGTTGCAAAACTAATATTAGCGCCTTGAACTAATAATAAGCCAAGTAGAAAGTCGTTGGTTAGGTTTTCATACCGAATGGTAATAGCCCCTAACACGGCAATAAAGGCAACAATAAAAAATTGCCAGTTGAACTGTTTATTCAATGCATCGTTTAAAAGCGTAATGTAAAGCGGCGTCATTACAGTAAATAACAGCACTTCTGGTACGGTTAAAAATAAAAATGAGTGGTAATAAAAGCCGTACATAATCCCTAGCTGCAGTGCACCTATTAGCATCAGTTTGCACGCAAGGGGGAGAGGGGTTTTCTTTAAAAACGGCAAAAACACTAAGGTAGCTAAAGCCACACGGATTAACACACTGAACCACGCATCAACTTGGCCTGCTAAATACACACCAATTAAACTAAACGAAAAGGCCCAAAGTAAAGTAACGGCAAATAAATAGCCCATAGTGTTGTTTGCTCCAAACTAAAAATGCGAGTGTATACCACAACGAGTATGAAAGGGAGGGCTCAGCAAGCTAAGCCCATTAGTTGATTTACTGTTGTGAGCTTACGAATTGCTTGGCTTGTACTTTAAGGTTTTCCAATGCGGCTTTATCGTAATAGCGATTGTGGCTGATCACCCCTTGTAATGATTGGGTATTACGCACGTTGATTAATGGATTGCTATCTAAAATAATAATATCGGCCACTTTACCAACCTCTAAAGAACCAAACTGTTGTGCTTTATCTAAAAAAGTTGGCCCTGCTTGGGTCGCACTGTGTAGTATTTGTTGAGGGGTAAGGCCATAGTCACTAAAAATAGCCAGCTCCTGATGAAGCGACAGCCCAGGGTAAATATAAGAATTTAAAAAGCCTGCATCGGTGCCCGCAATAATAGGCACACCCGCCTCTTGTGCCCAAGGTAGTAGTTGAGCGGTTTGAACAAAGCGTTGTTTGCGCGCTTTTATTTGAGCGGGGGTATCTTTATTTGCGCGATCAACACGCCACTGGTAGGTGTCTTTTAAACCTTTACCTAAGTAATTTAAAAACTCATCTTGCTGGTGGCTATCTTCGTCAATATAAGCGGTAACTTGGCCGCCAATTAAGGTTGGTACAACCGCAGTGTTATTTTTGGCTAAAAGACGGTACTTTTTCATTGCGGTGTCTTTATCTATGTTATCCATCACAACGGGTAAGGCGCTGCGATAGCTCAGTTCACCCGCTTTTACTTGAGCTGAAATATCATCTTCGTTTTTAGCTGCCGCCTTGAGTAAATAAGTCATATGCTCTATTGCGTCTAAACCTGCGCTAGATACATCAGTAACGGATAAAGAAAACGGAATGTGACCTGATATTTTGTAACCACGCTTTTTAACTTCTTTTACTGCTTGTAAATAAAGTTCTGGAGTTAATGCGCTATCAGTAATTTTAACAAAGTCGACATTCATCGCATCTAGTTTATCAATAGCTGCATGCATTTCTTGGGTTGTTTCAACCTCAAGATCGCCTGGCCAAATAGAGTCTTTACCCTCTAGTTTTGGTCCTGAGGTATAAATAGTGGGACCTATTAGCTCACCTTTAGTTATTTGCTCACGCCAGCTTAAAACCGAGGGGCTTAAATCGGCAGCCGCATCACGCACCGTAGTAACGCCGTAGGCTAAATATAAAGGCAGCAATTGTTTGTTTTCTTCAATTAATGCGTCGCCACCGCCAAAGTGTACATGCATATCCCAAAGGCCTGGCATCACAAAGCGTCCTTGAGCATCTATTTGTGTAGTGGCATGGTAATTTAACTTAAGAGCGTCATCGCCACGGGCAATAATTTTAGCATCGGCAATAGCAATAGTTTGATTGGGGATCACCACTGCATTTTTAATATCAACCACATTGGCATGATGAATGAGTAGGTCGACATGTTGTTTTTCATTAGCAAAACTCAATGTACTTAGTAACAATGAGAATGGGAGTAGGAGAGTGTATTTCATAAAGGCACCTTAATTTTTTATTAAGGTTAACATGGGCGAGCTAGGTTGTGAGTAAGTTTGAGTTTAAGTGTGTTGTAAATCAGCTGAAGTGTTTGATATACATAAAATAAAAGCCCGCGAGCGGGCTTTTATTAACGACATTATGGTTTATTAGTCAACTAAACCACGGCGCTTAAGCAATGCGTCAGTCGTTGGTTTTTGGCCTCTAAACTCAATGTAGCTTTGCATTAAGTCACGGCTGTTACCTTTTGATAGGATTTCTTTACGGAACTTATCGCCATTTTCGCGCGTTAAGCCACCGTTGTTTTCCATGTGGGCAAAGGCATCAGCGGCAAATACTTCAGTCCATAGGTAAGCGTAGTAACCTGCTGAGTAACCACCTGCAAAGGTATGGCTAAAGTAGTTTGATTTGTAACGAGGTGGTACAGGGTAGTAATCAATACCGTGTGCCTTTAATGCCTCACTTTCAAACTGTTGTACATCAGCTACTTTCTTATCAGAACCAAGTGAGTGCCATTCCATATCCAGTAGTGCTGCAGCTAAATATTCAGTGGTACCAAAACCTTGGTTGAATTTTTGCGACTCAAGTACTTTATCAAGTAGTGCTTGAGGAATTGGCTCACCTGTTTTGTAATGCTTAGCGTAGTTAGCTAATACACTTGGCTCAATCATCCAGTCTTCATGTGCTTGCGATGGAAATTCAACAAAATCACGCGCTGTAGCAGTACCCGCAAGGCTTGGGTATTTAACGTCAGAGAATAAACCGTGTGCCGCATGACCAAACTCATGGAACATAGTCGACACTTCGTCAAACGTCATTAGCGTTGGTTCGCCTTCTGCTGGCTTAGGAATATTTTGCGCATTATAAATAACCGGTTTAGTGCCTTTTAAGCCGCTTTGACTTACATATGCACTCATCCATGCACCGCCACGCTTACCTTCACGTGCATATGGGTCCATGTAAAATAAACCAATTGCGCTGCCATCGGCATTAAATACTTCAAATGCCATTACATCATCATGGTAAACCGGTAGGTCTTTACGCTCTTTGAATGTAATGCCGTAAAGTTTTTCCATTGCAAAGAATAAACCGTTATGAATAACCGATTGCATTTCAAAGTAAGGCTTAACTAAGGCTGGATCTAGGTCGTATTTTTCAGCACGCACTTTTTCTGCGTAGAAAGACCAATCCCATGGTTTTAGTTCAAAACTTTCGCCCGAATCGTTAATTACTTTTTGAATCGCTTTTGCTTCTGCTTGCGCTTTTTCCACTGCTTTTGGTGCAAGGTCATCTAAAATACCGTACACGTTATCAGTGGTTTGCGCCATGCGTGAAGTCATTACATACGAAGCCCAATCTTTAAAGCCTAACAGTTCTGCTTTTTGTGCACGTAAATTAGTTTCTTTAATAATAATAGGGCCGTTGGTTTTAGCTGCACGATTGGTTGACGCTTTAAAAATTTGCTCACGAAGCTCGCGATTTTCAAGGCTTGCTAAGATTGGCTGTTGCGTGGTGTTCACTAGGGTGATCATGTAGCCGTCTTTGCCGGCTTTTTTAGCAGCAGCTGCAAAACCTGCAATTTCACCTTCAGATAAACCAGCTAGTTTGCTTTTGTCTGTTACTAAAATGACGTCTTCTTTAAACGATTTTAATACGTTTTGAGAAAACTCTGTTGATAGCTTTGCAAGTTCAGCGTTAATTTCACGCATTTTTGCTTTTTCAGCATCGTTTAATTTAGCACCGGCTTTAACAAACTGTTTGTAGTAAAAATCAACAAGGCGTTGATCTTCAGCGCTTAATTTATCTTTGTTGTCGTATACTGTTTGTACACGAGCAAACAATGCACCGTTTAGGTAAATGTCATCAGAGTGTGCAGAGAACACAGGCGCCATTTTTTTATCAATCCGTTGGTACTCATCGTTAGAGATAAGACCTGATAAGTTGTAAAAGGCAGCTGATGCGCGGTTTAATAGCTCACCTGCAAGTTCCATTTCTACCAGCGTATTTTCAAAAGTAGCTGGTTCTGGGTTATTGGCAATTGCCATAATTTCTGCATTATGTTGTGCAATACCTGCATCAAATGCGGCTTCGTATTCAGTGGTACCAAACTTATCAAACTCAGGAGCCATGTATTGTAATGGGCTTGGTTTAAATAATACATTGCTTGCATTGATATCTTGCACTTGTGTTGTGCTTTGTTGTTTTGTTTCTTGAGTGCTTTCAGAAGAACAGGCAGATAATAAAAGTGCACTAGCAATCGTAGTGGCGATCAGTGTTTTACGCATAATAACTCCATAAAAATAGTAGCCGAAATAGGCTTTTCGAGTCGAAAACCCAGTTAACTTACCAAATTTTGACTTATATACAACAAAGTTTATCGATTTAAAGCGGGATTTAAACGCAAATTAGATTATATAAGCTCGATATGTAGATAAAAACAGCAGTAAAAATCATCAATAAAGTGTATACAGCCTTAGCAAGCACCGACCACAATACAAAACATAAATGCAAGTAGCGGGGTTCAGAGTGCTTAATTGGGTGGTTATTTTAAATTTGTAAATATAGATTTAAGCTAACCGCATGCTAAACTTGGGGTATTACTAGCACATAAAAAACAATTATTTGCGTGCGACTTTATACATGGAAAATCAATGAACTTAGAACAAATAAATCACATTCTCGCCTTCGTATTGTTTAGCTACAACGACATTCACATTACCGTAGCAAAAGTCATTCAAGTCCCCCTTATTTTGTTTACCATGTGGTTTGTAGTGACGCAGATTGGCAAGTTAATTAAAAAGTCATTATTAGCTCGAAAAATGAGCCCTGATGCTGTGCATTTATTTACGCGTTTTTATTTTATTTTAAGTATTGCGATTTTGCTTTTTACCTCCCTCGAAGTGCTTAATATTCCACTAACCGCCTTTGCGTTTGTATCGGGCGCAATTGCTATTGGTGTAGGCTTTGGTGCGCAAAACATTATTAATAACTTTATTAGTGGTTGGATACTAATGTGGGAACGGCCAATTCGTATTGGTGACTTTTTAGAAGTTGGCACTGCCAAGGGAGTGGTTGAAACTATTAATACTCGCTCTACCCGTATTCGTAGAAACGACGGTGTTCATATGTTGATACCCAATAGCCAGTTATTAGAAAACACAGTAACCAACTGGACGCTAATTGATGGCAACGCGCGCTCATCAGTGAGTGTTGGCGTGGCTTATGGCTCTGATGTATTGCTTGTTAAAACGTTAATTCAGCAAGTGTTAGATGAGCATGAGGCAATATTAGCAACACCTCAATCAACCGTATTATTTGATGACTTTGCAGATAGTTCATTAGTTTTTAATGCTATTTTTTGGGTCTGCGCTGAATCAGAAACTCGCTTAAGGCAAGTGCGCAGTGATATTCGCTTTAGTATTTATGAGGTGTTTGAACAGCACGATGTGGTTATTGCATTTCCGCAGCGAGATATTCATATAGATGGCGAAATCGCATTGACGCGTTCTTTAGTTAAAAAGTAGTATTTAAAAAAATCGTCACATTATTTTCTATATTTTTTAATGATTCATTGTAAGGACATATGTCCGCCTTTTGTGCTTTTTGTTGTTAAAAAGGCAGTAAAAGAGTTGATAGTGCCGTTAAGTGTTAAAAATAAGTTTACTTTTTTAGGGCTCAATATGCGGTAAATTAATTACAGCATGGTATAATCTGGCGCATTCAATCAGCCTTATTTATGCCGTTTTTGTACTCTCGGTAATAAGGTCCGCGCCGCATAGAGCAAGTCGCGAAAAATTGACTGAATCCGTAATTATTTAATTGCGCAACACATCAACCGTTGAACAAGAGTGCACTAAAAAGGTTAACCCCGACATGAAAGCAATGAAAAGATCTACGTTAGCAACCCTTATCAATGCAACGTTGTTCTCTGCCGTAGCAGGTACGTCAATTTCAGCCGTAGCTGCTGAGCAAGAAACTACTGCTAAGAAGAACCAACTAGAAGTTATTCAAGTTACTGCTCGTAAACGAGTAGAAAACGCTCAAGAAGTACCTGTTGCTGTTTCAGCCCTGCAAGGCGATAGCTTAGATGCTTACAGCTCAGCTGGTATGGATATTCGTTTTATGAATGCGAAAATCCCAAGTTTATCTATTGAATCTTCATTTGGCCGTTCATTCCCACGCTTTTATGTACGTGGTCTTGGTAACACTGATTTCGATTTGAATGCTTCGCAACCAGTGTCACTTGTGGTTGATGAAATTGTACAAGAAAACGCAATCTTAAAAGGCTTCCCGGTATTTGACGTAGCACGTGTTGAAGTGCTTCGTGGCCCACAAGGTACACTATTTGGTCGTAACACACCGGCTGGTCTAGTTAAGTTTGATACTGTTAAACCAAGCCAAGAATTTGAAGGTTATGGCGCTGTTTCTTACGGTAGCCGTGGTGCTGTTGACTTTGAAGGTGCTGTTGGTGGTTCATTAACAGATCGTTTATCAACACGTGTTTCAGTACTTTGGCAAGATAAAGACGATTACATTGATAATCGTGCACCAGGTTTTGAGCAAAAAGATGCCTTAGGTGGTTACACTGAACAAGCAGCCCGTATTCAATTTTTATATGAAGGTGACGATTTCACTGGATTATTTAATTACCATGTTCGTGATTTAGATGGCTCTCCAATTGCCTTTCGTGCTAACACTATCAAACCTGGTACTAACGATTTAGTTGATGGTTTTGAAAATGACGTGGTGTATCACGATGCCGCATCTCGTGCGACGCAGCAAGTGGAATCGCAAGGTGCAAGCCTTAAGCTTGAGTGGGACTTAGCTAATCATACAGTAACGTCAATTTCTGGTTGGGAAAGTGCAGAAATTTACTCTCGTGCTGACATCGATGGTGGCTACGGTGGGTTCTCTATCAATGATGTTCCAGTTGCAATGGGCCCTGGTTTTATTCCTTTCTCTTCAGAAAGTGCTGATGGTATTCCAGATCAAGACCAATACACGCAAGAACTTCGCTTATCAAGCAACTTTGCCGGTGACGTAAATTACCAGGTGGGTGTTTTTTACTTCGACGAAGCATTAACGATTGAAAACTTTAGCTATGATACAGCCAATAATGGCGTATTAAACGGTTTTGTTAGTCAGCAGCAAGATACTAAAGCATGGGCTGTATTCGGCTCAGTTGATTACACCATTACTGATGACTTGAAAGTAACCGCGGGCCTTCGTTATTCAGACGATGAGAAAGAATTCTCAGCAAATCGTACGCTTAGCCCTGTAGGTGGTGCTGCTACTTACATTGAAAAAAATGTTAGCGATGATCACGTAAGCTGGGATTTATCAGCTAACTACAAAATCAACGATGACGTAAACTGGTATGGTCGTATTGCTAACAGTTTCCGTGCACCAAGTCTTCAGGGTCGTATCTTATTTGGTGATGAAGTAACCGTTGCTGATTCAGAAACTGTTACGTCATACGAGACAGGTATTAAATCTGATGTGTTAGATGGCCAAGGCCGCGTAAATGCAACCGTATTTTATTACACTATGGATGACCAACAGCTAACTGCTGTAGGTGGTGGTGCTAACTTTAACCGCCTATTAAATGCTGATAAAACAACTGGCTACGGTTTCGAAATTGATTCTGAGTGGGTGTTAACGGATGAACTAAATGCAACGTTTAATTTAAGTTACAACAAAACAGAGCTTAAAGACAAAGATTTAGCCGTTGCAGTGTGTGCACAGTGTACTGTTACTGATCCTACCTTCCAAGTACCAGGTGCATTTGGTCCTGAAGATCGTGCTATTTTAGATGGTAACAGCTTACCGCATGCACCAGAGTGGATCTCTAACATCACACTTCGTTACACTAAAGAACTCGCTGAAGGTGATTTCTTTGCTTACGCTGATGTGTCGTACCGCAGTGAAATTGACTTTTTCTTATATGAATCAGTTGAGTTTGAAGGTAAGCCACTAACTGAAGTTGGTCTACGTGCCGGTTATGCATGGGCGCAAGGCGACTACGAATATGAAGTATCAGCATTCGTGCGTAATATGTTTGACGAGCAGCAAGCAATTGGTGGTGTTGATTTTAACAACAATACAGCCATGGTTAACGAAGAGCGTTATATTGGCGCTGAATTTAAAGTTAACTTTTTCTAATCGATAAATTTAACGTTAAATTGTAATTATTGATAAAAGCCTGCCTAGTGCAGGCTTTTTTATTTTTGTAGAGCTGCTAAAGTAGCGCCCATATGTTTATTAAAGAGAAAAAGTAATGGCTGGATTTTGGAATTACCGTGTAATTTATTGTGAAGCAACCAAAGATGAAGCGGCGCAATATCAAATACACGAAGTGGAATATAACTTAAATGGTAAAGTAACTAACTGGTCAGAGACTGGTGCAGCACCATTTGGCACCACATTAGATGCGTTAAAAGATGATGCTGAGCGCTTAAAAACCGCCTTCGAAAAGCCGATACTTAAAGTAATGCGCAAAGCCCGAGGTTATGAGTTAGTTGATGTAGATACCGGCGAAGACGCTTATGCTGAGCCGCCAGCAGGCTTGGCTGAGTAACACAAATTAATTAAAGGTGCCTAGGCACCTTTTTTATTAACGAGCAAAATAATTACACAGGAGTAAGACTTTAGTAAAGCAACACAGCAAATGGATAACCTTGAAGAATTTTGGCACTGGCTTCAATCTCAACTATAGTTTAAGCCATATTTAAATTTGCAAGGATGCAGCAATGATAATGATTAAAGCAACGCTGTTTACTTTTTTAACCCTTTTTAGTGCGAGCTTATTGGCGCAATTGCCTCCAGTGCAACTTGCTAATGTTTACGATGAAACTAAGCATGAAGATATTCGCCAATACTTGGTGAGTGAAAAGTATGACGGAGTAAGAGCAATCTGGACGGGAAAGCAGTTTGTTACCCGTCAAGGCAACTCCATAAACCCGCCTAAGTGGTTTACCGCTCCTTTGCCTGATGTTTGGTTAGATGGTGAGTTATGGACTAAACGAGGTCAATTTTCTGTTGTCAGCGGTATTGCAAGAACAAAAATACCCAACGATTTGCAGTGGCAAAGTGTTACTTATCAGGTATTTGATATGCCAGATACAAGCACGCCTTTTCACCGTCGTTATCAAAATTACCTATCACTCATTACTAAGCTAAATAGTCCCCATATTAAAGCGGTTAAGCAATATCAATTTAGCGACAACCAGCAGCTCAGTGATTATTTTAATCAGGTAACCAAACAAGGTGGCGAGGGTGTTATGCTTCATTTTAAAGAGGCTAAGCATACGAGTGGTCGCTCGAGTGCATTGTTAAAACTCAAGCCTTATTTGGATGCTGAAGCGCTAGTTATTGAATATTTACCGGGTAAAGGTAAATACACAGGAATGCTTGGCGCATTGAAAGTACAGACAAAACATGGCCAGACATTTTCTATTGGCACGGGGTTTAGTGATGAAGAACGCAAGCGTCCGCCAGCCATTGGTTCAACAATCACTTATCGATACCACGGGTACACTAAAAATGGCTTACCGCGTTTTGCCAGCTTTTTACGGGAAAGACCCTAAAAGCATTAACTAGAGGCCAATTCAGTATATATTTTTTGGCAATTATGCTAAATTGCGCGGCCTTTTTGGTAATGTTTGGTGATCTATGTTTGTTGGTTTTGATTATGGTAGTTCTAATTGTGCTATGGGTGTTTTAAACGAAGAACGTGTTCAGCTTATCCCTTTAGAGCAAGGCAAACACTATCTTCCATCAACGTTATACACCCATCATAGTGCCTTAGTCGTTGATTTTGTAGCGCAGCATTTACACGGTTCAGATCATGAGCATACCTATAAAACCGCGCGCCAACCGTTACTTAATACGCTTGCGCGAATTAAATCAGACCTAGACCTACAAGCCGGCGATGAGACTCTATTTATTGGCCGTAAGGCGATTAGCGAATATGTACAATTTCCCGAAGAAGGTTATTTTGTAAAATCGCCAAAGTCTTTTTTTGGCGCTACTGGCTTAAAGCAAGGACAAATTAATTTTTTTGAAGATATTGCCACAGCAATGATTTTAAAAATAAAACAACGTGCCGAATCATCGTTAGGATATACGCTAAGCCAAACAGTTATTGGTCGCCCAGTGAATTTTCAAGCGGTTGGTGGTGAGCAGTCAAACCAACAAGCCGTGGGCATTTTAACACGCGCAGCAAACCGAGCCGGCTTTAAAGATGTGGAATTTTTATATGAACCACTTGCCGCTGGGATTGACTATGAAAGTGATTTAACGCAAGACCAAAAAGTGCTGGTAATTGATATAGGCGGTGGTACAAGTGACTGTTCATTTGTACAAATGGGACCCAGCTTTAGAAATAAACAACAGCGAGATGCAGACTTTTTAGCACATAGCGGAAAGCGAGTAGGTGGTAATGATTTAGATATTGCTCTGAGCTATCATGGTTTAATGCCGTTACTTGGTTTAGGGAGTACTTTTAAATCGGGTTTACCTTTACCGAATCAAGCATTTTGGCAGGCATGTAAAATTAACGATGTTAATTTACAAAGCCAGTTTTATAGTGCCCAGCACTATCGTGAATTAAGCGCCCAATTACGCGATGTGAGTGCGCCTGATTTATATAAACGGCTCATTCATTTACAGCAAAATAAGCAAGGCCATCAATTAGTTCAACAAGCTGAAGCGGCAAAAATTGCACTAAGCTCATCTGAAAACTTTAATTGTGATTTAACATTTTTAGATTCATCACTTGATAAAGATATCTCTATTAATGAATTAGCATTAGCCGTTGACGACAGTATTAGCCAAATAGTGACATTAGCAAAACAGGCCATTGCAGATGCAAACACCACCCCAGATGTAATCTATTTAACGGGTGGTAGTGCGCAATCACCACTGATCAAGGCGGCTTTAAAAACCCACTTAGGCGACATTAAAATGGTTAACGGTGATCACTTTGGCAGTGTTACCGCAGGTCTGACTAAATGGGCGAATATGCTTTATAAATAAGCGGCTATAAAGAGATTTGTCGGGTTGCGAGGTACTTTTCGTAATCTGGCAAAGAACGCTCAAATTCGGTGTCCATAAGTGGTGAGCTAAGTAACATATCAGCGCTTACTTCATTACAGGCAACAGGAATGTTCCACACCGCGGCTAAACGAAGCAATGCTTTTACATCGGGGTCGTGCGGCTGAGAAGCCAGAGGATCCCAAAAAAAGATTAACACATGAATTTCATGTTCCGCTATTTTAGCCCCTAGCTGCTGATCGCCACCCATAGGTCCACTGAGTAATTGCACGACATTCAAACCAGTGGTTTTTTCTATTAAATGTCCGGTTGTTCCAGTGCCATATAACTTATGTTTACTTAACATTGGGGTGTGTTTTTCACACCACAATTTTAGCGCGGCTTTTTTTCCATCATGTGCAACAAGGGCTATATTTTTCTTAGCTGGAAGAGATTGTATTTTTTGGTCCATGGGTGTTCTTATTATTAATTAGAGTAAGAGATTAACAGCCAGAGCGATAAACACAATACCTGTAAATCTATCTATCCAACGCTGGCTATTAGGGTGATGTTTAAAAAACTGTGCTATTTTATCACCAAAATAAATATACGTGCAGTCAATAGGAAAAGCAAAGATTGGATAAAGCAGGCCAAAAAACGCCAGCTGAAAGGTCGCCGAGGATAAGCTAGGGTCAACAAATTGTGGGATAAAAGCAATAAAAAACAAAGCGACTTTTGGGTTAAGTACTTCAGTCATCATAGCTTGAAACATCACGTTTTTGTTTTTACTGGTGGTAACATGAGGCTTATCGTCTTGCTCGCAAATGGGGGGCTTGAAGGTGCCTTTAAGCATCATAAACCCTAAGTAACATAAATAGGCTGCTCCTGCATATTGCACGCTGGCGTAAGCCGTTTCAGAGGCCTTTAATATAGCGCTTAAACCGACAACCGCAAAAAATGTATGCACTACGCCACCTAAGGCAAAGCCAAAAGCACTTTGCATACCTGCTTTTCGCCCATTAGCAAATGTTTGTGCCATTAAAAACGCGTTTGATGGCCCAGGCGCAACGGCCATTAAAAAGCTGGCGAGTAAAAATGAGAGCAAAAAGTCAGGGTTGATCATTAAATAGTACGAAAGAGAAGTGGTAAGTGATTTTATCAAGCAATGAGGAAAATAAAAAGCGGGCATATTGCCCGCTAAGTTGAGGATACTAAGTTGTTATAAAACTAGCCGTTATGCTTTTAAACATAACGAAGTGCTAAATTTATTAAAAACTAACGGTGATATTATTTGAACACACCGTAGTGCTCAGCGCTTCACACACTTGATATGTATAGGTGCCGCCACCTTTAGTATTAATGCTGTCGGTGTAGGCATTATTATTTGCAGTGGTTATGACTTTGCTACCATTGCGGTAGATATCAACTTGGCTTGTTGCTGCGCCATTCCAACTTAAATCAACAAATTTAGTGCCTTTTGATTTGTAACCTGAAGCGCTAAGAGAGATATCATCTACGCCTGGCTCTGGATCAACACCACCAGTATCGCCACCCGCACAGCCGTTTGCTGTAAGGTAAGCATCAGCGTCAGCCGCTTTTACAATGCCGTAGCCAAAGTAATCATCACGACCAGCAGCCCCTTGATCTTGCGCAGTTGCTTTTAACGCATCGCGAATTTCTGTGCCTGTACAGTTGCTATGGTTAGACCATACTAGCGCAGCAATACCTGAAACCGCAGGAGTTGCCATTGACGTTCCACTCATAAAGCCATAATCAGTTGCGCCAATATTAATTGTCACGTTTGTACTAGCAACTAATGCGTTACGATCTTCAAATGCAGCGCCCACAGCAGGAATTGAAGTATCGTTGGTATCACCTAGTGTTGCGTATAACATGCCAGCTTCATTGTTGATAATAACCGCACCTAAACCGCCTGAGTTTTCACAGTTAGCAACTTTGTCATAAAATGAAATAACGCCGCGGTCAATCATACATACTTTACCAGCCGCTGCTGGATCAACTGTTTCGCCAGTCCCCATAAAGTAGGCACTCGCCGTGACTTGACCTGCATTTTCCATTGCTGATGAATTATATGCTGTGCCATCAGCCGACATACTCGCTGCTGTTGCCATGCCCGCAGGGTAGGTCGATAGAGTATCAACACCACCAGCAGTTACTTCAACACAAATAGTTTCATCATTAGTCGCGCGTTTCCCACGACCTGATGAACAACTTGGGAATTGTGAAAAATCAGCAATTTGATTATCGGCATCATTAGCGCCAACCATCATTACTGATGGGTAGCCTGCAGGATAAGAACGTACGTTATTACCATCATTACCAGCGGCTGCAACCACAAGTCCGCCAGCATTGGTAAAGTTAGCAAACGCATTTGACTCTGTACTGTTTGAGCCACCGCCCCCTAAGCTCATACTAATAATATTTGCACCCGCTTGAGAACATAAATCAGCCGCTTGAGCCAAGTCAGATGAGTAACCCCAACCCGCTTCGTTAAATACTTTAATAATGTGCATTGCCACACCCGGTGCCATACCCACAACACCGAGGTTATTATCTGCAGCACCAATCGTACCGGCGACATGCGTCCCGTGTGGACCGCCATTATCAAACCAATTTCCAGTACCGCTGTCGTTATCGCCAGTAATGTTACCCCAAACAAAATCAGGGTTTGAGCTATCTAAGCCTGAATCGATAACACATACTTTCATGCCTGCATTGGCATCAAAAGTAACTTGATCAACCTGTGATTGATAAACCGCATATGGCGTAATTTGTTGCTGCATGGCATCACCTACATCATCGTTAAATAATGACATAGGAACGCGCTTATGATCTTCTTCAATGAGTTTAATATGCGGGTTGTTAAGCAGGCCTTTTAAGCTACTTAAATCTTGTCCAGTAAACTTGGCTGCAATGAATCCATTGCCATCTACTTTAATGTCACCACCTAGTTTTTTAGTCAGCGCTTTAACAACACCTTTTTTATTATTATCAACTTGGATGATGAAGCGATCGTTCGCAGCTTGGGCAGCACCTGCTGAACAAATACCAGTAAGAACTAATGCTAAGGCGAGTTTATTCTTTTTCATATTATATTATCCTAGAATTAATTGGTTAACTAACTGTTAACTTTAGCAGACAATAAAATAATATAAAGCATAAAACAAGCTATTTTATCTACAAAAACAAAACTATTTAACTTTAAAATAGCCAGTATTAAACAAAAAATATACATTTGTATTTGAATTAGGGGCGGCTAATCAGGTAAAACCTGAATTAGCCAAAATTGAAGAGTAATAGAAAACGCTTTAGCGCCTAAGCATATTTAGTATAACGAAATAGTAAGTAAGAAAAGGGAATTAATAATAAAAAGTGTGTGCCTATAAGCTCGGGTGTAGATAAGTTTAAATATTGAGTAATAAACACCAATAAACTTGCCCCACTCATTTGCATCGCTCCTAAAAGAGCTGAGGCGGTGCCAGCTTGCTTAGGGAACAGACTTAAAGCTCGTCCAGCGGCAGAGCCAAGTGTTAAAGCAAAACCAAAGGCAGCAATAAACATAGGGATCATTAATGCTAATGGGGTTTTATATTGGCTTAATACTAGCATCAGTAAGCCTGCACTTACTAACAACACAAGACCTGCTTTTAGTGCTCTTTTTGGTTGGCGTTTAATGTAAATAGGCATGATAAAGCTAGCAAGAATACTAAGCACTGCATTAAGCGAGAACCAAAAGGTAAAGTCGGCTACGCTGCCACCTAATTCAGTAATGAGCCAACCTGGAGCCAGTGTTACAAACACTAATATAGCCGACATAGTCACCATACATAACAAACTATTAAATAAAAATAACGGAGTTGAAATAATAGGGATAAAGCGTCTTAAATCTAATATATGCCCCTGATAATGACTGTCTGCTGGGCGTGTTTCTCTGAACAAGAATAAGGTGACAATAAACCCCAATAATGCAAAGCCAGTTAAAAATAGAAAGTTCATTTGCCAACCAAACTGTACGGTTAACCACGCACCTAAAATAGGCGCTAAAGCAGGAATAAAGCACACTATCCCGTTTAGGTAGGTAATTATTTGGCCACTACGTTCACTACCAAACTTATCTCTTACTATTGCAAAAGCAACAACAAAGGTGGCGCACGCGCCTAACCCTTGAATTGCACGGGCAAACATCAGTATTAAAAAGCTAGGAGCATAATATGCACCTAATGCCGCCAGTCCATATAAAGTTACGCCGGTCAAGGCTACAGGCTTACGTCCGAAGCGATCAGCGAGAGGGCCTGCAATTAATTGTCCCAAACCAACAGTAAGCATAAAAATAGCCACTGTTTGCTGTACTTGTTTTTCGCTCACTGAAAATTGTTCTGCAATAGTGGGAAAAGCAGGTAAATAAATATCAATGCCCATAGGACAAAAAATGACGAGTAACGCTAAGATCAGTAATAAAATTAAGTTTGGTTTAGCGGGCTGTGTTTGCATCAGGTCTCCTTTTGCCGGCATTTTAAGTGGTGACTGATGAAAAAGAAAGGGCTTATGGCCGATGCATCAGCCAAGTTACTTACTTTTTTCTTTATTATGATTATTTTTGTTGAAGTATCACACTTCTTTAAACTGATCCGATGTGTTAATTTGCTTTTTAAGCAAAGACAATGGAAAAACAATAATGAGTAATGAGTCTGCACTAATAAAAACATGGCATAAATTTAAAAAGCTGCCGTTTGGTAATTGGCTGTTTAGTAAAGCCGTATGTTTTAAAGCGCCTTACTTTGGCTCTATGAAACCGACGATTTTAGATTTAAAAGCAGGGCACTGTAGTGCTGTGGTTAAAAATACTCGCCGTGTGCACAATCACATTGGCACTATCCATGCGATTGCACAATGTAATTTAGCTGAGCTGTGCGCGGGGGTAATGGTTGATGCAACGGTACCTTATAAAACCCACCGTTGGATCCCTAAGGGAATGACAGTACAGTACTTGGCTAAGGTCGACACTGATGTTACTGCTATCGCTGAGATTGACCTGCCTCATCAGTGGGTTGATAAAGAAGATTTAGTCGTACCGGTAAAGCTTTACAATACGCGTAACGAACTGGTGTTTACCGCAGACATAACCATGTATATAACGCAGAAAAAGTAAGCGTATAAGCCGCCCAAGGGATTTTAAAGAGGTGATTAATGGTTTAGCCAACAGGCAGGCTAAACCATTTAAACTAATACAACTAGCTTTTGGCTGCAGGTTGCTTGTTTACAAACGAAAGCCCGCTGTCTTCATTATCAACAATGGCTTTTACGTCGTGAGCTGGTTTTGGCTTATCTTTAGCATGTTCAATGACTTCTTTTTCAAAGCGCTGCTTTAAACTGCCTTCAATAATCGCACCTGCTTCTATGCTCAGGGTGTCATGAAATATAT
This sequence comes from Pseudoalteromonas sp. SK18, assembly GCF_001974855.1. Classification (GTDB taxonomy): domain Bacteria; phylum Pseudomonadota; class Gammaproteobacteria; order Enterobacterales; family Alteromonadaceae; genus Pseudoalteromonas. Next base: position 44,177 of record NZ_MTQB01000005.1, read on the forward strand.
CGCCAAGCACATGAGCATTATTTTCGATCTTTACTTCACTTGCATTTAAAGAGCCGATGATTTTACCCTTAACAACGACACTGCTTGCCTCAACAACGCCTTCAACAACACCTGAGGTGCCAATCACTAAATGTTCGGCCTTAATGTCACCATCAATACGTCCGTCGAGTTGTACTTCACCTTGGCTTACCAAAGAGCCCGTTATACGCACATCATTAGAAATGATTGAGGGAGTGTGACTCACTCTCTTAATAGATGAGTCTGTTTTTGCTTGTTTATTTTTACCAAACACGAGAAAGCGCCTTTGTTATTTTTAGTGGATTGACATGCTTGTCGTCTATTAATACTTCATAGTGTAAATGAGTACTTGTACTTCTTCCGGTACTGCCCATTAAGCCAATGACATCGTGCTTTGTGACTAATTGACCTTTTTTAACATTAATTTTGTTTAAGTGACCAAAGCGCGTTACAACACCGTTTTTATGCTCTAACTCTATAAAGTTACCATAACCGCCATTACGGCCAGCTCGACGAACCGTGCCATCGGCAGGGGCAAAAATTTCTGTTTTATGCCACCCAGCTAAATCAATGCCTTTATGAAAAGCGCGCCTTTTATTCATTGGGTCTTTTCTAAGTCCAAAATTACTGGAAATATAATATTTTGCAGCAGGTAAGGGCAGGGTACTTGGCAACTCAGTTAAAAAGCTCTCTAGCTGGTTTAACAATAACAACTTATCTGCAATGACTAGAAAGTTACTAGGAATTTTACTTTCATCGAGTATATCTAGCGGGCCACCTTGCGCCGTTGTTTGCGTGCTTAACGCGAGATGTTGTGCCAGTGCATTTTCAAGACCCGTGCCTTTGAGTATTTCTATAATCGCATCATGGCGCTGATTAATCTGCGCAGCCAATAACGTGAAATTAGTATCGTACTGCTGATTTAGCATGATGTAGCGCTGCTCAAAACTGGTTTGTGCATGCTTATTTTGTGTTTTATCTTCTTCGAGCGGCTCATGAAATTCGCTTTCGTTCTCATTAATAGGAGAAGATTCAAGCTCACCCTCTAATTTTATTACATCTTTGCTGATAGAAGCTGGGAGTGATTCAATCATACCTTGAAGTAAAGCTTGTTTTTGTTCAAGTTCAGCTAACTGCTCTTGCTGCAATGCGTAGCGTTGTTGCTGTTGCTTTACTTTTTGTTGCCATTGTACTTGCTTATCAAGCTGAGTTTGCTCGATATGAGAAATTTGGTGTGTTTGCATATAAACACGGATACTCGAAACACTGATCCATGCAATAGCAATGAAAATAATAGCAAGCACAGAAACCTGTAACCAAGGCGCCAAAACAACATGCTTTACTTCACCATTTTGGCGAATGAGCAGCTGACGAGCTGGGAAATGTTTATTAAAAAAAGACTTTATAAATACAGGCATGTCACATAAATACTGGCTATTAACGGATTCAAGATAGCAATTTGAACTAAAAAAGCCAGAAAAAAATTGTAACTTCGGCTTAATTAATAAAAAAGGGCTGCTTATTCAACAACCCTTTTTTACTAGTTTATTGATTTTATATATTATTTTGCTGGTAGTACGGTGCTCTCTACAAAGCCAAAGCCAATACGTGCAAAGCCTTCTTTTTCACACCAGCCACGCATTATAACGTTGTCGCCATCTTCCAAGAAGCTACGCTGCTCGCCGTTACTTAGCGTAATCTTTTCTTTACCACCACGAGAAAGCTCAAGTAATGAACCCGCTTCTTCGTGAGTAGGCCCTGATTGCGTGCCAGAGCCCAGCATGTCGCCTGGCATAAAGTTACACCCGTTTACGGTATGGTGAGTTACCATTTGCGCTACAGTCCAGTATGAGTGTTTAAAGCTAGACTTAGACACTTGAGTTGGGTTGTAGCCTTCATCACGCATTTTTTGCGTTTGAATTTTAACGTCCATTTGAATATCAAATGCGCCTTGATCACGGTTAGCCGTTGATTCTAAGTACTCTAGTGGTTGCGGATCGTTTTCATCACGCGTCCAACTTGTTCTGTATGGTGCAAGTGCTTCGGTGGTTACAATCCATGGAGACACGGTTGATGCGAAGTTTTTAGCTAAGAATGGACCAAGCGGTTGGTATTCCCATGCTTGTAAGTCACGTGCTGACCAATCGTTGAAAACACAAAAGCCGAATACATGCTTTTCAGCATTTTCAATTGCAATAGCATCGCCAAGCTCATTACCTTTACCTAGATAAATACCTAGTTCTAGCTCGTAGTCAAGGCGTTTACATGGACCAAATGAAGGAACTTCTGCGTCTGGCGCTTTAGTTTGTCCTTTAGGGCGATGAAACTGCTGACCAGACACACCAATAGACGATGAGCGACCATGGTAACCAATCGGCACCCATTTGTAATTTGGTAGTAATGGGTTATCAGGACGGAATAAACTTCCTACGGCCGTGGCATGATAAATCGATGTGTAAAAGTCAGTGTAATCGCCAATGCGACATGGTAGAGCAAATTCAATTTCGCTTTGAGGTATAAGCGCTTGTGCTAGTTGCTCTTGATGAGCAGAACCTTCACGTAATGCTTTAGACAGTGCTAAACGAAGTGCTGACCAATATTGCTCACCTAATCCCATAAACTCGTTCAAAGTCGGGTTACTTGCAGATGCAACGGCTGTTTGGGCATCACCTGAAAAAATACCGAGTTCATTTACTTTTGCTAAATCAATAACCTGGTCGCCAATGGCAACAGCACCACGAAAAGCTTCATTGCTGTTTTTGCGACGTACTTCTGCAAAAGGTAGGTTTTGAATAGGGAAGTCACATTGTGCATCATTTGCTGATGCTACCCAGCTAGTTAAATTTATATCATGGGTTTCGTTAATTAAACTCATTACATTTCCTTTGGTTTAGTTGGTCGCGCTTATCAGTATAAATATCAATTTATTAAATAAGAATATAGCACCCGTTAATTTCATCTATTACCTAGCTATATGGTGATGAAAAGCGCGATTTAAACACACAGAGAGATAGTTTTACCTCTCAATTACGATTAAACGACAAAAAGCAGCGAAATACGCTGCTTTTTAAAGTTGCTTTATTTGCTTATAAAACGCCGCGGCGCTCTTGATCACGTTCAATTGACTCAAACAGTGCTTGGAAGTTACCCTCACCAAAGCCACCATCATCAACACGTTGAATCATTTCAATGAAGATAGGGCCAAATAAGTTTTTAGAGAAAATTTGCAGTAAGTAGCAATCTTCGCTTTGGCTATCAACCAGAATTTGATGCTCACGGATTTTTTCTTTGTCTTCTTTAACCCATGGCACACGGTCAAAAATAGTATCGTAGTACTCTGGAATAATATCTAAAGTAGCGATAGTTGATTTATCTAGCTTATCTAGTGAGCTTACTAAGTCGTCAGTTAAAAACGCTAAATGCTGCACACCTGGGCCATTGTATTCACCTAGGTATTCATCAATTTGGTTATTGTCGTTACCTTTACCTTCATTGATTGGGATAGAGAATGTGCCACACGGTGATTTTAATGCATATGAAAGCAGGGCTGTTTTTTGGCCTTTAATATCAAAGTAACGAACTTCGGTAAAACCAAACACGTCTTTATAAAAGTTAGCCCATGTTTCCATAGTACCTTTATATACGTTGTTGGTTAGGTGGTCGATACGTAAGAAGCCTTTACTTTCTACTTTGTTTGGCTCGCTCAGATCTTCGAAATCATTATCGTAAATAGAGCCTTTATCACCAAATTGTTCAATAAAGTAAATTAAGCTATCGCCAATGCCGTAAATAGCAGGGTACGGTAAGTCTTTGTTAGCTGCATCGGTGGCAGGCTTAGCGCCGCGCTCAACCGCAGCCTCAAACGCTGCTTGAGCGTTCTCTACACGCCAGCCCATAGAACAAATTGCTGGGCCGTGGTTTTTAGCAAATTCAGCTGAAAAGCCGTCGCGTTCATTATTTAGTAAAAAATGAATATCGTTTTGGTTGTAATAAACAATGTCTTTACCTTTGAATTTTTTTAATTTTGAAAAGCCAAAATCGGTAAATACTTTGTCCATGTAATCAGCATCGGGTGTTGCATATTCAGTAAACTCAATACCAACCAAACCTAAAGGATTATTTACTTCACTCATTATAATTACTCCCGCAATTAAGCACTGCGATTATTAGTTATCGTATTGCCTGCATGATTAACCAGATTAATGCTTTGGGGAAGAGGGTGTTGTTATTTAGTAAATGGCGCGTGTGTAAATTTTACGGGACGGTTAGCAAAGCATGACATTTATTTACATACGAGCCGAGGTAAGTAAAAATTATCTAGCTAGAATAATGTATGGATTTTAAATTTAACCTACTGATTTAATTTATTTTAAATTTAATTTTCTATCTTTTTTTATAGTTCTTATACACTAAAAAAAGAGCGGTTTTTGTATTCTATTGTTTACACTCAACCTAAGCGTAGCTGCTCACGACATTAACAAAACAACAGATACTGAGGGTTTGATTCATTAACTCCACTTACTGTGTCGTATTATATTGTAACAACTAGGTTAGTTAGCCATAAAAATACCCCCTGCAGTTAGCTGCAGGGGGTATTTAATATCATTAGTCAAAGCGCATAATTACGCGTTGTGATTAATTTAAATTATTGGGCTGGTGAGGTTTGCTCTAAACCTTGTTTTTCCCATACCTTAGCTTTGAAGCTCATCAGTACTAAGATGATACCTACACCGATACTAAATAATGCAATTTGTAAGTAAAGGTTAGGAATTTCTGCAACATTGTTAGGATCAAAGTTACCAGCAAGTAAGCCTGAAATTACGTTACCAATTGAGTATGTAAGTACAAATACACCCATCATTTGACCCGTATAGCGACGAGGAGATAATTTACTTACCGCACTCAATGCAACTGGGCTTAAACAAAGCTCACCCACTGTATGTAAGAAATACGTTGTAACCAGCCAGTAAGGGGCTACTTTTAAGCCTTCAGCTGCGTAATGCGCTGCCATGAACATAACTAAAAAGCCTGAAGCCATAATAACTAAGCCCAATGCACATTTTACGCTATAAGTAGGCGATACCATTTTCTTAGATAAATTAATCCAAAGAGCGGCAAAAAATGGTGATAGGGCAATAATGAATAACGAATTTAGAGATTGGAACCAAGTCGTTGGAATTTCAAATGTGCCAATAAGACGGTCTGTGTAGTCACGAGCAAATAGGTTTAATGAAGAACCCGCTTGTTCAAAGCCAGACCAAAAACACGCAGAAGCAACACAAACTAAAAACAGCGCCCACATTCTTTGCTTTTCAGCGTCGGTTAGTTTGCCTTTGAAATAAACAAGGCCAAAGTAAATGAAAAAGATAACAGTAAATACAACAGCTGTGTAACCTGCAACAATAGTCGGGTTAATAACTATAGCGCCAGTCATCGCTGCAGCAGTTACGCCGGCAACAACAATTACAAACGCAGCAATACCGCCCCATGCGCGTGAAGCACCTTTAGGGCTTAATGGGTTCGCAGGTAACGCGCTATGATCTGGTAAGTTATTTAGCGTGCGTTTGTACTGCACTAAACCAATAGCCATACCTACAGCAGCCGCACCAAATGCCCAGTGCCAACCTACGTTTTCCATAAAGTAACCACAAACGTAGTAACCAATTAAAGAACCTAAGTTAATACCCATGTAGTAAATAGCGTAACCACCGTCACGGCGTTCATCTTCGTCAGTATAAAGCTGACCAACCATGGCACTGATATTAGGTTTAAGTAAACCCGTACCCGTTGCGACAAAGATTAAACCAATGAAAAAAGAATATTCATGTGGAACGGCTAAAATAATGTGGCCACACATGATGATGATACCGCCGTACCATACTGCTTTTTGACCACCAAATAATCTATCGGCTAACCAGCCACCAGGTAAACCTAAAAAGTACACTGAACCTGTGTATAAGCCATAAATTGCAGCAGCAGAAGCAACGGTAAATCCTAGGCCTTCTTGTTGTAAACTTGCTGTCATAAATAATACGAGCATAGCTCGCATACCGTAATAACTCATTCGCTCCCACATTTCTGTGAAAAATAGGGTCGAAAGTCCTTTAGGGTGACCAAACCAGCCACTGTCAGAATTTGAACTCATATTTACTTCCTAATTCATTATTGTTTTGATGACCTTGTGGTTTTTTATTTAGCTAAATTGGTACTTTTTAAAAGTATAATAAATGCTCGATCATCAGTGTTTTTTATGCAGCTAAGGTAATGGTTTGCTAAACGCAGCTATACGTTTAGGTAAGAGTCACACCCTTATCCTAGTTACAATTGCGCCTAAGTATACATAGACCTTTGTACGAGGGGAAGCATTGAGCGCGCTATCACACATCCGTTATGTAATTGTTAAATAGCAACCGGTAAAACCCTCGTTGTTGCGCTAAACACTTAAGCTCATCCAAAAAGATATTTAACAACACAAGTAACATTGTCATTGCAAAGCTTTCTTTTACCCGGTTTTAAATTCTATTAAAAAACATAAAACCGCTTTATTTACGGTGGGTTACAGGCACCAAGTTATTCAACAATCGTTAACCTTTACTACTTTATTTTAATAATCACCGTTTAGATTAAACATGAGCAAATATTAGCGGATGCACAGCAATGATTAGCCCATTGGAGAATATAATTTATACAAAGTTAGTTTGGCTATATTTACATGTAATGACCCCGACTTTTAGTGAGCAGCCAAGATTAAATATTTTAAGTGCTTGAAAAAGCGCTCTAGGAAGTAAAAAAACATTTTTCGTCCAAATTTCTTTACAATAAACTATGCTGATAATCATAGTTAGCGTATTATTCACGCCAACTAGTTTTTCCTTACCTGAGGGTGTATGCGTTTAGATATTCACTGTGCAGACCGAGTTGGTATTGCTCAAGAGATTCTTAATATTTTAGTTAGCTACAATGTTGACTTAAAAGGAATTGAAGTCGACTCAGTAAATTGTCGTATGTATGTGAGTTTTCCTGAAATTGAATTTGAACAATTTCAAAAGATTATGCCTTCAATTCGATTGATTGATGGTGTTCATGATGTACGTACTACCGCGTTTTTACCATCTGAACGTGAGCACAATGAATTAAACACCTTATTAAGAGCACTTCCCGATGGCGTTATATCTATTGATGCTAAAGGCTGGGTGCGTCTGTGTAACGACGCGGCGTGTAAAGATTTACAGCTAACAGAAAAAGAAGTTATTGGCGCCAACATTAATAACTTACTCAAAGGCTTTAACTTTACCCGTTGGTTAGAAGGCAAAGAAGTGCTTGGGCAAACTACCCGGGTTGAAGTAGCAGGCGAAGACTTTATTGCTGATATTTTACCTATTGCTGTGCCACAAGGCAGTGAGGGTGATGTGTTAGCGGGCGCGGTAATTAATATAAAATCGCAAAGCCGTCTAGGTCAGCAAGTGAGTGCGTTTAGACGCTATGGTCAAGAAAGCTTTGCGACTATTCATAATTTTAGCACGGCGATGCGTCGTGTGGTGCGCGAAGCGCGAAAAATGGCGCAACTTGAAGCTCCCATTCTTATTACAGGTGAAACCGGTACAGGTAAAGAGTTATTAGCGCGAGCTTGTCACTATGCATCTAACCGCTCAGTAAAACCGTTTATTGCTTTATCGTGTGCCTCGTTACCGGATGATGTTGCCGAGTCAGAGCTTTTTGGTTACGCCGGTTATGAAGAGAATGCGGCGCCTAAACGCGGTGTACTTGAACAAGCGGATGGTGGAACGGTATTTTTAGATGAAGTGGGCGAAATGTCTACTCAACTCCAAACTAAATTACTGCGCTTTTTACAAGATGGTACGTTTAGAAAAGTAGGCGACGAAAACGAAGTTAAAGTAAATGTACGCATCGTTGCTGCTACCCAAAAAGATTTACCAGCAATGGTACAAGAGGGCGTATTTAGAGAAGACTTATACTATCGCATTAATGTACTAACGCTAGAAATTGCACCACTGAGAGATCGTAAAGCCGATGTTGGCCCACTTGCTGAGCACTTTATTCAAAAATATGCCCAGCAAAACGGCCATACTGTGCCTGAGTTATCTGAAGAGTGTTTAACATTTTTACAAGATTACCCATGGCCAGGTAATGTACGCCAATTAGAAAATGCGATTTACCGTGCGGTATCTTTGTTAGAAGACAGTGAACTGCGCGTTGAACATTTACAGTTACCCACGTTTACCCATGATTTAGGCTATTTAGAGTCTGATTTTGAGGGCTCGCTCGATCAAGCGGTTAAGCGTTTTGAAGCTACTTTATTGCGTAAACTTTATCCAGCTTATCCAAGTTCACGTCAGTTAGCTAAACGCTTAGGACTAAGTCACACTGCTGTGGCTAATAAATTGCGTGATTACGGCATTAACCGCAAAACGGTTAAAGTTTAAAGATAGATACCCAAACATCCTCATTTAGCGATTGATTCCTTGGTTTAAAAACAACCAAACGAGTCAATCGCTATGATACACTGATAAAAACTCAACTGGTAAGACCTCTACTGTGAACTTATATTTTAGACTGCTGCTGTTATTTTTTAAAATTAAACGTAATCGTGATTATCAAGCTTTGTTAGACACGGTTGATATAGACTACAAAGCATTGCCAAGTGACTGCGATATTAATTTGCACTTAACTAATTCACGCTATTTAGCGATGATGGATTTATCGCGTACTTGGATGACTGAGCGAGTTGGCTTACTAAAGCAAATAATGAAGCGTCGTTGGTTTCCTATTGTTAATGCGACAGCCATTACCTACATCCGTGATATTAAGCCAATGCAGCGCTTTACCATTAGTACCCGTTTAGTCGGCTGGGATCATAAATACTTTTATATTGAACAAAAATTTCATTCAGAGCGTGGTTTACATGCAATTGCCTATGTACGTGGCGTATTTAAAAGTAAAAAAGGGGTGGTAAGCGTTGAGCATATGTTGGAGGTTGCTGGTTTTGACGGCGTAGCGCCTATTTTACCGGCAGAAATAATTCACTGGAAAGAAATGCTTGAGCAAAAAAAAGTAAATAACTTACCTCGTTAATTACATGCAAAAAAAAGGCCTTGCGGCCTTTTTAACACACACATAATCGTTATTAGAACGAGTATTTAAGACCAAACATAGCTACAACAGGGTCAAGTGACACGGTTGAAGTTAATGCTTTTGCACCATTAGCATAAACAGTCGCATCGGTATCGATATCCATGATAGATACCATAGCGTGTAGGCCCCATTTCTCATCAATCTTGTAGTTAGCACCTACTTGAGCAACAAAACCAAATGAGTCATCTAGTTTTACTTCCACATCGTTAGTGCCTAAGGTTGCTTTAAGTGCTGCAGAAGGTTGCTCGTCAAAGAAAGTCGTATAGTTAATACCTACACCAACAAATGGACGAAGTGCGTAGCTGCTATCTAAAAAGTGGTATTGTGCAACCAATGATGGTGGTAAATGTTTAATGTCGGCAATCTTATTACCAGCTAAACCACCCGTACCTTCTACATCATGAGAAAACGGCGTTGCTGCAATAAGCTCTAACACCCATTGGTCGTTAAATGCGTAATCTACAGTAATACCTAACTGAGTATTTGAATCACCTTTTAAACCAAGAGTAGGTGCTTCGTTAATCTTTGAGCCATCGTTATCTGGGTTAACATTAATTGCGCCGACATTAACGCTAAAGTTAGCGTGTGCTGCAGGAGAAAGAGCCAGTAAAGAAGTAAGTATTGCAATGCTTAGTTTAGTTTTCATGTTGTTCTCCGTGAACTACTGTGTGACTATTTGTTGATGGCGCTATTATTGCTCGAGGTTAAAAATAAAAACCTGTTCTAGATCAAAGTTTCAAAAGCGTGTGAGTAAAGAGCCTCTATTTATTGATTTAGATTAAACTTTTAATCAGTTCGCGCTTAAAAGCTATTGACTGATCACATAAATACCAGCCGTAAACGAAGTATTCAGAATATAATCAGCTAGGTTTGTTAAACTAACGCTATGTTCACGATTTAATACAAGTAAGCGGCCTCATGACTCCCTCTGGTCAACTATTTCTTCAAGGCTCTATTGCCAAAGCGCTATTAAAACTAGGCATTCCGATTATCCTCATAAATATTTTGCAGTCTGCTTATCAGCTTACAGATGCTTTTTGGGTTGGCCGATTAGGGGCTGCGCAAGTGGCTGCTGTATCTATAAGTACGCCCGTCACATTTTTGGTTATTGCGATAGGTTCAGGCTTTGCTATGGCGGGGGCGATTTTATCGGCACAATACATGGGGGCAGGCCAACAAGATAAGGTCAACCATGTTGCAGCGCAAACGGTGTTAATGGTGACATTAGTTGCATTATTACTTGGTTTATTAGGTTATGCATTATCACCTTATTTTTTAACCTTACTGGGGGTTGAAGCAGCCGTATATAGTGATGCGTTAAAGTTTATGCATGTATCTTTTATTAGCGTTATTTTTGTATTTATTTATGCCATGTTTCAATCGCTGATGCGGGGTATTGGGCAAACTAAGGTGCCGTTAATTATAGTCAGCACAACCGTAGTACTTAATTTTATACTCGATCCGTTATTTATATTTGGTTATGGCCGTTTTGAGGGGCTTGGTGTGATGGGCGCTGCGCTGGCTACTCTGGTTACACAAAGTTTGGCAGCGCTTGCGGGCATTATTATATTTTTACGTGGTCGCCATGGTATTCAATTACAACTAAAAAGCTTTTACCCCGACTGGTACTATATTAAGCGCGCTTTTTTCTTGGGAGCGCCAGGCTCTATTGAATTATCGACACGTGCATTTGGTTTGATCATCATGTCATTTCTAGTTGCCAGCTTTGGTACTACGACAATTGCTGCTTATGGTGTTGGCTCTAATATTTTGCAAATGGTAATGATCCCCGCTATGGGCTTATCAATGGCGGTATCAACCTTGGTTGGGCAAAATATGGGGGCTGGTAATATCAAGCGGGCTGAGCAGATCACTAAACTTGCTAGTGTGTGGGGCTTGTTAGGGCTCTCATGTGTTGGCGCCATTGCATATTTATATGCAGATTCATTAGTTGCATTTTTTATTCCTGACGATAATGACGTTATTACTAATGGGGCGCAGTTTATTCAAGTAATGTGCTTAAGTTGGGGTGGAATAGGGGTGCAACTTTGTATTGTTGCTGCTTTTCGTGCCTCAGGTAATATGCTCAATGCAATGGTTATCGCGTTATTATCACAATGTGTAGTGCAGTTCCCTGCCGCTTATATTCTTTCTAATCATACTGAGCTTGGCGATCAAGGCATTTGGTATTCTTTTGCAATTACTAACATAACCATCGCATTGATAGCATTTGCATGGTTTATGCGTGGCTCTTGGAAAAAAACCAAGTTAACTAAAGAAGATAAGCACATAGTGCAGGTTACACGAGAAACATTAATAGAAGAGGGCGCACGTTAGCTAGTAAATTCATAATGCGGTCATAAAAAGTCGTTGTAATAAATACACTGCTAAAACGAGGTGTGTTTATTATGACAAAAGCTATCAATACAAAAGCACAAGCGCCGTACTTAACTATTGCACAGTTAAAAACAGTGAGTCACTTACAAACTCTGATCCGATTTAAATCGATTACTCCTAATCCAGCTGGTGGCATTGAGTGGCTTGCGAACCACCTTACTGAGTTAGGCTTTAGTACAGAGCAATTTAGTTCTAATAATGTGACAAACTTAATTGCAAAAATAACCTTTGGGGCAGGCCCCGTGGTGGCATTTTCTGGCCATATTGATGTGGTACCCGCAACGCAAGGTGGCTGGTTAGCCGATCCGTTTGGTGGACACATAATTAACGATGCAATTTATGGGCGTGGTGCCGCCGATATGAAAGGAGGCATTGCCGCGATGCTTAGTGCAACGCAGACGTTAATAAACAGCGCGCAGCAAAAGCAGGGAACATTATTTTGGCTGATCACCTCAGATGAAGAAGGTGAGGCGGAGCATGGCTCTGTGTTGATTGCCAAGCGATTAGCACAACAGGGCGTTGTGCTTGATGGCTGTATTGTTGGTGAGCCAACCAGCCACCTGCAGGTAGGTGACACTATAAAAAATGGTCGACGTGGAGCCTTATCTGCTCGATTAACTATTCAAGGAAAGGCTGGGCATGTAGCCTATCCTGAGAATACCATTAATGCTGCGCACATCAGTGCTGAAGTGGTTAACAGGCTCACACAAATAGACTGGCCTTTAGATGAACTTAGTTCAAAAACAACGCTGCAAGTCACCGGTATTAATATTGATAATGTATTAGATAACCTCGTGCCAGCTCAGTGTGATATTACTTTTAATATTCGCTATAGCCATGGGTATAAAAGTAAACATGTTAAGCAACGTGTGTTTGCTGCACTGAAGGATTTCAGCGAGCATTTGGTTATACAGTGGGAGCGTCCATGTGAACCCTATTATACAAGCCATAAGATTGAGAGTTGCTTACTCGCTCAGTTAGAGCAGGCAATTTTTAAAGTGACGGGGAATTATCCTTTATTAAGCACCAGTGGTGGGACATCGGACGGACGATTTTTTTCACAGCAAAAAACACAAGTCATAGAGTGTGGGGTACGAAACCATAGTATTCATCAGGTTAATGAAAATGTACCGATTTGCGACTTGTTAGAAATAGAAAAAATTTATACGCAATTACTCGATGGTATTTTTACTCAGCCTTGAAGTATTAATAACTATTAAAGCGCCGCTTAATGCCGCTTTAATAGTTATTCGATTCAGGGTTAACGCTTTAACTTGCTACTGTTGTTCTATCAGTAGTATCCAAGTAGCGTTTTGCTTTGCTTGGTTTTACTTTTTCAAGATCAACCAATACTAGGCCATCAATACAATTATTGAATTGTGGATCAATACTAAAGCTTAAAAATTTAACGCCATTTGGTTCGCATAGCTCTGTATATTGTTTAAATAACGTGGGTACATGCGTGCCCATGTTGGCGAGTATGTGTTTAAGCTCTACAAAATCTTCTTTTATATTGTTACCCATGAACAAGTTAGTGCACTGAGTTTGCTGATCAGGCGTGTGACGAAAAGCATTGTTAGGCGTTGCGAGTGATTTTTCACAGCCATAATAGTGCTGATAATAATGCACTAATAAAGACTTTGCCTGCTCAGGCAGCGCGTTTGATACACTCACCGCACCAAATAAGTAACGGTATTGAGGGTAGCGATTTATAAAAGCGCCAATACCATACCATAAGTAGTCGAGACTTTTTCTGCCCCAATATTTAGGTTGTACAAAGCTTCGGCCTAGCTCAATGCCTTGTTTAAAATAAGGAGTCATATCTTGGGTATAATTAAATAGGCTATCGGTATAAAGCCCACTTTGTGAGTGTTGTTCAATCACATCCTGTGCACAGGCTAATCGGTAAGCACCCACCAACTCTAGTGCATGTTCATCCCACAATACTAAATGCTGATAGTGCATATCGTATTTATCTATGTCTCGGCGGTTTCCACTACCTTCACCTACAGCCCGAAAAGCGATTTCTCGTAAGCGGCCCAGTTCACGAAATAAGGGAGAGCTTCCTTGGTATTGGTACAAATAAATCACCATGCCATCACTGGTTTTACCTAAATGTTCGCAGCATTCTATGGCTTTTTTTAATTCTTTTTTACATTCAGGAGAGGCGATCGGAGCATGAGTTTTTAATGGTAGCGTTTTTTTTGTGGTTAAACGATATAGTTGCTTACGGATTAGCTCAACCACTTCTTTGTCTTTTAAGTCTGGGATTAAATAAGACTCAGGAGCAATGGAAGCGCCAATTTCAAACTCGAGTGATTTTTGACGTTGCTTAAACATTTCTTTTACCAGTAATAAGCTAGCCAGTGGTTTATAAAGCATAGATGCGCCGTAAAACAGCGGACTATTTCTGGCTTTAATATAGATAGGCAAAATAGGGCTGTTAGCCTTTTTAGCAATGCGTAAAAAGCCACTGTTCCATTTGCAGTCTTTTATACCCGTAGGACGAAGTCGAGAAACTTCACCGGCAGGGAAAATAAGTAACGCTCCTTCATTTTTTAAGTGCTGGTGGATATTACTCAGCTCTTGTTTTTTACTTTGCCCTGATAGGTTATCAACGGGTAGTAATAACGAATGCATGGCGTCAACGGTCATTAACATACGGTTAGCCACCACTTTTAAATCGGCTCTTACCGTTGATAACACATTAATTAATGCAAGCGCATCTAAGGAGCCGATAGGGTGGTTTGCAATAATGACAATTTTTCCTTCACTGGGAATATTTTCTATTTGCTTAGCTTTATAACGAGTTTCAAAATCAAGTTCATCAAGTACTTGCTCTACAAATTCTATTCCTTGAAGGTGGGGATAGGCAGTTGCAAAGTTTGTAAATTCTTGTTCATGTAATAAGTAGCTAAGACTTTTTTTTACCAGTTTTTTTATTTTAAATGAGTTAGTTAACTGTGGTAAATTGGTTGCTATTACTTTATCTACACTGATCATACGCACCTCTTTTTATACTAGGCTAAGGCCAATATGTTTAGCTTAGAGTGCGGATATGACAATACGCGGTCAGTTGTGTGACTTTTTAAAACCGTTTACTTACTATTGAATTAAATCATACCAGTACTATTATTTACGGTTACTTTTTAAGGAATCATCATGTCAGTTTTAGTCGCGATTACCGGTCGAGATAACACAAAATTAATTGCAAGAATGCAATCACAATTACCCAATATTCAAATTGAGCAGCTTGATGATTGCCAAGATTTTGCAAGTGTGGAATTTGTACTGGCTTGGAATGCGCCCGCGTCTTTATGGCCAAAGTTGATAAATTTGAAAGCGGTGTCATCGTTTGGTGCTGGGGTTGATAGTATCGATTTAAGTTTACTACCTGCACATGTTGAAGTAGTGCGCATTGTCGATAAACAGTTAGCCAACGACATGGCTGAATATGTACTTACTCATGTATTAGCGCAAAAATTGCGATTAAAAGAATATTTTTTAAAACAACAGCAAAGTGAATGGAAACCCAAAAGAGCGCATAAACATAATCAAGTGAGTATTTTAGGGTTTGGCGAACTAGGTCAAGCATGTGCACATAGGCTGGTTAGTAACGGTTTTAAAGTCAATGCTTGGAGCAGAAATCCTAAAACATCAACCATAGCGACACTCTATCATGGTGATGATGGCTTAACACAGATGCTTGAGCAAACCGACTATTTAATCTGCCTACTGCCACTTACTAGCAATACCAAAGGTATTATTAATCAACAGTTGCTTAAGCAACTTCCTGAGCACGCAGTGTTAATTAATGTGGCCCGAGGTGAGCATGTTGTTGAAGCTGATTTGCTCGATGCGCTCAACAACGCACGTTTACGAGCAGCAACGCTTGATGTATTTGCCAGTGAGCCACTACCAAGCGAACACCCTTATTGGCAGCACCCAAATATTACTTTAACGCCGCATTGTGCTGCGTTGTCAGATCTAGATAGTGTTGTTGAACAAATAGCAGATAATATTTTGCGCTTAAAAGCGAGACAGCCATTAATTAATTGCATTAATAAGCAGCAAGGTTATTAGTTTAGAGTTGTTTGACTTTAAAGCATTAAAATTTGTTTAACTTTTAACAGAAACAGCTTGTTAACATTTGTAATTTTTATTATTGTTAAAAGCCGTTCTAACAATAATAATAAATAGGATGAATTATGAAACCCAGTCAAGGGGGCGCAAAAATCAGCATTGTGGTTGTATCTATCATTATATTAGGAATATCTGCTTGGTTTAACCAAGCCAATGCGACAGTGCTGCTCAACTAACTCTTATTACCACAGTAGGAATTAGCTACGCTTGCTGTGGATTTCTCGGTTTTGATGCTTCTTATCATCACTCTTCTTCAGTAAGACATACGTCGCACCACTTCCTCCATGCTGCCTGAGTGCAGTATGAAATGCTAAAACACAGGGAATAGTTTGCAACCACTGGTTTACGTAACTTTTTAAAATACCCGGTTTGGCTTTATTTTTAATTCCTATTCCATGACGAACAAGAACCATTCTTATATTGCGCTGGTGGCAATCTTTAATAAAGGCCTGCAACGAATCATGGGCATTTTTTAAAAGTTGCCCGTGTAAATCTAATGTCGCATCGAGCTGATATTTAGCTAGTCTTACGTTTTTAAAAACCGGGCTTTGCACGCCATCTCGTTTAAAGCTTAATATGGCGAGTGGGTCGAGCAATTCAAGTGGTTCATCTAACGGATTAAATTGTTCACTGTTTAAGTTTAATTGTGCCGCTTTATTTTTTTCTTGCTGTGCGATGACCGCTTTATGGTTTTTAGGTGGTAAGGTCACAGTGTCATGCGTTATGGGGGTAACATCTTCCATAGAGGATAAGAATAAATCGAAATCTGACAACGGCATGGGCTTATCTCAAATTAGGCTAATACGAGATAAATTTTAACTTAGTTCAAACTAAGACCCAAGATCTTTAAAGCTGTGAAATAAAAAAAGCCCAGAAAAACTGGGCTATAAAATATTCTAAGGGGAAGTAATTAGTGCTGTGATACAGTAAATTGCCCAAATGTATAAACTTTGAACAAGTAAAATGTGTTGATCAAAACTAAACTCATATTTGAAATAATACTCGACGACATAAGATCTAAGCTAAATGATAGGAATAACAAACCACAGGCACTAATCGCTGCAACGCGAAGCAGTGTCAGTTGGTTAATAAAGAATGCACCTAAACCTAGTGCAAGTAGTAATGTATTTAAAAGCCAATCTAGCTCGTTTAGCATGGTCGTTTCAATAGTTCAGTTGTTGAAAAAAGGAGCGCCATTATGTTGATCTTTTGCACAGCTTTCAACCAAGTAATTTTAAATTTTCAGATTAGTTTTTTTAATGTTAAAAGTAAGTAAGCAATACTGAAAATATTCCTTCCTCAGCAATAATTCGATATTTTTGGCAGCTCTGCGGTTGCTGTAAATCAATACATAAATAAAGTGTTCTTCGCTGCGTATCAAGTCGCGGATGAAGGGTTGAGTCCAATAGTTTTGGTTCGCTTGAAAACACCCCTGGCCAATACACACTTTGGCTTACCATAGATGATTTTTTATAAGTAAGTAAGCTTGGCTTTGGTATTAAAACAAGTATAAGTAATAATATCGTGAAAATAAAAAACAGGGCCAGCTTGATATCACGCTTAGTGTTCTTTGATTGCGGCTTTAATTGTGAGCCAAGGTTTGCAAGCTTATTAGTGGATGTAGGTTTAACAGTAATCGTTTTATTTTTTTTGCGGCGACTCTTTTTTGTGGTTTTCGACATAAAGCAAATCTGGCCTTTTTAGCTTAGCTCTCTATAATAAAGTAAATATTTGTATTTTAAGCAAATCACCAATTTCGCAGACATGGCTTTAGCCTATAAGGATTATATATGAATACGCAGCTATCTATTTTGATTGTTGATGATGTTAGCACGGTGCGTAGCTTTCTCAGTCAAACATTGATGCATTTAGGGATAGAGAATGTAAAAGAGGCGTCAACGGCCGCGCAGTGCATTAGCGAGTGTCGTGCAGCCAATTTTAATATTATATTTTTAGATATAGAGCTACCTGATGGCGACGGTAAAGAGCTTATTGCGCAAATTAATGAGTTATCACCAGAGACAAACGTGGTGATGGTGTCGGCTCATTCAGGCGTTGAAAATGTGAAGGATGCGATAGATAGAGGGGCTAAAGGATTTGTAGTTAAGCCATTTTCTCCAAAGAAAATTGCGGCGATGTTGAAAAAGTTTTACCCAGAGCTTGATAACGTTTAATAGGCGCATTTATTTTGGGTAAAAAAAAACCGGCAAAAGCCGGTTTTTTTAATCTTGCAAAAACAAATTATAGCGCTTTAATTTTAGCAGCTAAACGGCTCTTATGACGAGCAGCTTTGTTTTTGTGGATTAGACCCTTAGTTGCGTAACGGTCTAGGATAGGTGTAGCAACAGAAAAAGCTTGCTGTGCAGCTTCTTTATCGCCAGCTTCAATAGCTACGATTACTTTTTTGAAGTAAGTACGCATCATTGAACGACGGCTTGCGTTGTGCTGACGGTTTTTTTCGCTTGTGATAGCGCGTTTTTTTGCAGACTTGATGTTAGCCAAGGTTTGCTCCTAACAATCTTAAATAAAGCTTAAATTAAAGGCCGTGGAATATGCCTGTTTTTATCATGAATGTCAATTTAATTTTAACAATCCAAGAAAAACTGCTCCTTATAACGAACATCAATTTGCCGCTTTAGCAGTTAATAGCGCTATTGTAACAAAGCAAGGGGTTCCAGCCTAGTGCTTTAAAGCGATTTATAAAAAAGACTATGGCATAATTAACGTAATTGCTGATTTTTAATATGGATTTATAGTGTCAAAAGGTTTGTTTCGTTCTGGGATGATTGTAAGTGCAATGACAATGATCTCGCGCATTTTAGGGCTCGTACGTGATGCCGTCGTGGCTAACTTGTTGGGCGCGGGCGCTGCAGCTGATGTATTTTTATTTGCTAACCGTATTCCTAATTTTTTACGTCGTTTATTTGCCGAAGGGGCTTTTGCGCAAGCATTTGTACCGGTATTAAGTGAAATTAAACAGCAGCAGGGCGATGAGAAGGTCAGGATATTTGTAGCCCAAGCCGCCGGCACGTTAGGCACTATTTTACTGATAGTGACGCTTTTTGGTGTGATAGCATCACCCGTTATTGCTGCATTATTTGGTACTGGTTGGTTTATTGATTGGTGGCAAGGGGGCCCAGACGCAGAAAAGTTTGAACTTGCCAGTTCGCTATTAAAACTTACGTTTCCTTATTTATTTTTTGTAAGCTTAGTGGCACTCAGTGGCGCGGTGATGAACGTTTATAATCGTTTTGCCGTTGCGGCTTTTACCCCGGTGTTACTCAATGTATCTATTATCGGTTGTGCCATTTTATTGCACGACCAATTTTCTGTAGGTGCATATGCTTTAGCAATAGGCGTATTTTTAGGTGGGGTAGTACAGTTACTCTTCCAGCTGCCATTTTTATATAAGGCAAAAATGTTGGCGCGCCCACGTTGGGGTTGGCAAGACGAGAATGTGAAAAAAGTACGCAAGTTAATGCTCCCAGCCTTATTTGGTGTATCAATTAGTCAAATTAACTTATTACTCGATACGGTAATAGCTTCATTATTGATGACAGGCTCTATCGCTTGGCTGTATTACTCAGATAGACTGATTGAATTCCCACTTGGTTTATTTGGTATTGGTATTGCGACGGTTATTTTACCTGCGCTATCAAAATTACACAGCAGTAAAAAAAGTAGCGACTTTCAACATACCCTAGATTGGGGGGTGAGATTTGTGATTTTTTTAGGGCTTCCAGCAATGATAGGATTGATGATTATAAGTCCGCTTATAATTACTGTGCTGTTTGATCATGGTGCATTCAAAGAAGCGGGTATTGATCATGTTAAGGCGGTGAGCTTAGGGGTGGTTGCCTACTCAGTGGGATTAGTCAGTTTTATGTTAATTAAAGTCCTCGCACCAGGGTTTTATTCTCGCCAAGATACTAAAACGCCGGTACGCATAGGCATTATTACTTTGGTATTAAATATGGTGTTTAACATTATGTTAGCGCCATTTATTGGCTATTTAGGTTTAGCACTGGCAACCTCAATGTCGGCAAGTTGTAATGCCTACTTACTGTATCGACAGCTTAAAAAAGAGAATGTTTATCAGTTTTCCAGCATGAGTGGCTACTTCACTTTGAAGTGTTTGTTGGCAAGTATGACAATGGGCGCATTGGTTTGGTTTACCAGTAGGCAATATGACTGGGTTAGTTGGCACTTTAGCGAACAAGTTATGTTATTGGTTGTGTTATTAATTATTGCGATTGTTAGTTACTTTTTTATGTTGTTTTTGATGGGTGTTAGACTAAATACGATAAAAAGTGTAGCAATTACTGAATCAAATTAAAAAAAAGATTATAATCGGACACTCTGCGGCTTGAGGTCGCATTTTATCGCTCGCTGAAAAAGGCATTAGGTGGCATGGAGTTAATTAGAGGTATACACAATATACGCCCACAACACTTTGGTTGTGTGCTGACCATTGGTAATTTTGATGGTGTTCATTTGGGTCATGCTGCCGTATTAAAAGGGCTTTTAGCTGACGCAAAAGAAAATAATTTACCCAGCACCGTAATGTTATTTGAGCCTCAGCCACAAGAGTTTTTTGCAAAAAATAACGCTCCGGCTAGGCTTACTCGACTGCGTGATAAACTACGCCTATTGAGTAACTTAGGAATTGAACGCGTTATTTGTATTAGCTTTAATCAGGCTTTTGCAAACATGCATGCCGAGCAGTTTGTTAGCGATATTTTAATTAAAAAGCTGGGCGTTAAAGCATTAACGGTTGGTGATGATTTTAGGTTTGGTAAACAGCGCCAAGGTAACTTTAGTCTATTGGCAACTATGGGCACCCAAGCGGGAATGAGTGTTAAAAGCACTGCCAGCTTTAGGCAATTAAATGCTAGAGTAAGCAGCACCTTGATACGAGAAGCGCTTGCTGAAGGTGACCTAGTTAGTGCAAAAGTTATGCTTGGGCATAATTATGCAATATCTGGACGTGTTATTCATGGCTGGAAGAAAGGCCGCGAACTGGGTTTTAGAACGGCAAATATTGCGCTAAAACGTCAAGTTTGTCCGGTCAATGGTGTATTTGCGGTTCAAGTGATGATCGCAGGAAAGCAAGTTTTTGGGGT
Source organism: Pseudoalteromonas sp. SK18 (assembly GCF_001974855.1). Taxonomy (GTDB): domain Bacteria; phylum Pseudomonadota; class Gammaproteobacteria; order Enterobacterales; family Alteromonadaceae; genus Pseudoalteromonas. Next base: position 65,011 of record NZ_MTQB01000005.1, read on the forward strand.
GGCTAACATTGGAAACAAACCCACGTTTAATGGAACTCGTGCCTTATTAGAAGTTCATCTTTTTGATTTTGCACAAGATATTTATGGACAATTTATGCATGTGGAGCTAATTGAAAAACTCCGCAATGAGAAAAAATTCGAGACATTAACACAACTGACGGCACAAATAGCAACCGATGTTGCCGCCGCTAAGCAGTGTTTTGGTTTAAATTAGGTAGCCGATAGAAACGGAAAGTAGGATTAATGAGCGACTACAAACATACTTTGAATTTACCGGAAACAATGTTTCCAATGCGTGGCAATTTGGCACAACGTGAACCAAAAATGCTTAAAGCATGGTATGAAGACGACCTATACGGTCAAATTCGCAGCGCGAAGAAAGGTAAAAAAACTTTCATTTTGCATGACGGCCCTCCGTATGCAAACGGCGATATCCATTTAGGCCACTCAGTAAATAAAATATTAAAAGATATTATTGTTAAGTCTAAAACCTTATCAGACTTTGATGCGCCATACGTACCAGGTTGGGACTGTCATGGTTTACCAATCGAGTTAATGGTTGAGAAAAAAGTCGGTAAACCCGGTGTTAAGGTAACTGCGGCAGAGTTTCGTGAGAAATGTCGTGCCTATGCTAAAAAGCAAGTGGAAGGCCAAAAAGTAGACTTTAAACGTTTAGGCGTTTTTGGTGATTGGGATAAACCTTACCTAACCATGAACTTCGACTTTGAAGCTAATGCCATTCGTGTATTGGGCCGCATTATAAAAAATGGTCACCTTCATAAAGGCGCTAAGCCTGTGCATTGGTGTACAGATTGTGGCTCAGCATTAGCTGAGGCAGAAGTTGAATACCAAGATAAACAGTCTCCAGCTATTGATGTGCGTTATACTTTTACAGATCAAGATGCGGTAGTTAACGCATTTGATTTAGCGGCTGGCCATACAGGAACTGGTAGCGTAGGAACCGTTATTTGGACTACGACACCATGGACTTTACCTGCGAACCGTGCGGTAGCTGTGCATGCTGATTTAGAATACGCGCTAGTACAAGTAGAAGATGAAGGCGTTCAGCAACGTCTTATTATTGGCTCTGAGCTGGTTAAAGATGCGATGGATCGTTTTGGCTTTAACCATTTCCATATCCTTGGCTATGTTAAAGGCGCAGCACTTGAAAACTTAACCGTAGCACACCCTTTTTATGACTTTAATGTTCCTGTTATTGTTGCAGAGCACGTAACAACTGATTCAGGTACGGGCATCGTGCATACTGCACCAGGTCATGGTCAAGAAGATTTCGTGGCTGGTCTTGAGTACAACCTTGAAGTAGCTAACCCTGTTGGCGCAAACGGTGTTTACTTACCTGATACTGAATTATTTGCCGGTCAACATGTGTTTAAAGCCAATGCGAGTGTAATTGAGGTATTAAAAGAAAATAATGCCCTAATGCATCACCATGCATTAACTCACAGCTATCCACATTGTTGGCGTCATAAAACGCCTATTATTTTCCGTGCCACACCACAATGGTTTGTTAGCATGGATCAGGCTAACTTGCGCCAAGACTCACTGGCTGAAATTAAAAATACTCAGTGGTTACCTGAATGGGGCGAAAGCCGTATTGCCAACATGGTTGAAGGCCGCCCTGATTGGTGTATTTCACGTCAACGTACGTGGGGTGTACCTATTGCGTTGTTTGTTGATAAAGACACGGGTGCATTACACCCAAATACTCAAGAGCTGATTGAACAAGCAGCAGCGCTTGTTGAAAAGTCAGGTATTCAAGCATGGTATGACTTAGAGCCAGCTACTTTACTAGGTGAAGAAGACGCACAACAATACATGAAAGTGCAAGACACACTGGACGTGTGGTTTGACTCAGGTGTGACTCATGCCTGTGTTGTTGATGCGCGTGAAGATTTAGTTGGCCCTGCTGATTTATACCTTGAAGGTTCTGATCAACACCGTGGTTGGTTTATGTCATCAATGATGACCTCAGTGGCAATAAATGGTCATGCACCTTACAAACAAGTGCTAACGCATGGCTTTACGGTTGATGAAAACGGCCGCAAAATGTCTAAGTCATTAGGTAATGTTATTTCACCACAAAATGTGATGAATAAACTAGGTGCTGATATTTTACGTTTATGGGTAGCATCAACTGATTACACGGCAGAAATGACGGTATCAGATGAAATATTCAAACGTTCAGCAGATCGCTACCGTCGTATTCGTAACACCAGCCGTTACTTACTTGCTAACCTTAGTGGTTTTGATCCAAAAACGGATCAAGTTGCTGTGGATGATATGGTTGAGCTTGATAAGTGGATTGTAGGGCGCGCAGCACAGTTACAAGATGACATTTTAGCAGCGTACGATAGCTACCAAATGCTATTAGTAACGCAAAAGCTAATGAACTTCTGTACCGGTGAGCTTGGTTCGTTCTACTTAGACGTTATAAAAGATCGTCAGTACACGGCAAAAAGCGACAGTCATGCACGCCGTTCTTGTCAAACCGCGCTATACCACATTGCTGAAGCAATGACGCGTTGGATGGCACCAATCATGAGCTTTACAGCACAAGAAATTTGGGAAGCACTTCCAGGTGAGCGCAGTGACTATGTATTTACTTCAACTTGGTATGAGGGCTTACAAGCACCAACAACGACCAAGTTTAGCAATGAAGACTGGCAAGCTATTTTAAATGTGCGTGACGAAGTGAACCGTCTGCTAGAAGCTGCGCGTAAAGAAGAAGTGATTGGCGCTACATTACAAGCAACGGTTAACTTGTTTGCAAGCAAAGAACTTGCAGCTAAGCTGGCGGCATTGGGCGATGAACTGCGCTTTGTTTTACTCACTTCAGCTGTAAATGTTACTGAGGTGGATAGCCAGCCAGTGGACTCACAAGTAACTGAAATTGAAGGTTTATACATTAGCGTATCAGCAACAGATGCTAAAAAGTGTGAGCGTTGTTGGCATTACAGTGAAGATGTAGGTGTTGAGCCTGCTCATCCTGAAATTTGTGGTCGTTGTGTAAGTAACGTTGACGGTGAAGGTGAAAAGCGTCAATTCGCTTAGGAGTTGTTTTTAGTGAGCAAACTAACCCAAAAAAGTGGTTTAGTGTGGCTTTGGTTGAGTCTATTACTGCTTGTAATAGACTTTGCCAGTAAAACACTGGTTGTAAACACCATGGCTTATGGTGAGTCAATTAATTTACTGCCTGTTTTTAGCATCACTTATGTACATAACTACGGTGCAGCCTATAGCTTTTTAAGCGAAGCGGGTGGCTGGCAGCGTTGGTTTTTAAGTGCAATAGCAATCGCGATTAGTTGTTTGTTGGTATGGTGGTTAAAGCGCCTTCCTGCGTCTAATAAAGTATTGTGCGGTGCATATTCGTTAGTGCTAGCAGGTGCTATTGGTAACTTATACGACCGTGTTGCTTATGGCTACGTGATTGACTTTTTACATGTGTTTTACGAAGACTCACATTTCCCCGTATTTAATATTGCTGACTGTGCTATTTGTATTGGCGCTGCATTATTACTATTTGATGCCTTTACAGGCGAAGAACCAAAGGAGCATAAAGCATGAGCCAAGCTGTAATTGGTGAAAACTCAAACGTTATTTTTCATTTTTCTATTAAACTAGAAGATGGCTCTGCCGCTGATTCAACAAAAGTGCATAACAAGCCAGCAAAACTGACTATGGGTGATGGCAGCTTAACCGCTAACTTTGAAAAATGTTTACTTGGCTTAACGGCGGGTGAAAGCAAAACATTTGAACTTGAGCCTGAAGATGCTTTTGGTCAACCAAACCCAGATAATATTTATTATGTAGATCGTAGTAAGTTTGGTGCAGAAACACCGGCTAAAGTAGGTGCGATTATTGCTTTTACTCAACCTGATGGTACTGAGCTTCCTGGTTTGGTGCGTGAAGTGCAAGGTGAATCAGTTACTATCGATTTTAACCACCCATTAGCGGGTCAGCGTTTAACGTTTGAAGTTGATATTATTGAGGTGCAGGGTTAATGGAAATATTATTAGCTAATCCACGAGGCTTTTGCGCTGGTGTTGACCGCGCAATCAGTATTGTTGAGCGCGCTTTAGATATTTTTGAAAAACCAATCTATGTGCGACACGAAGTGGTGCATAACCGTTATGTGGTTGATGGCTTAAAAAATCGCGGCGCCGTATTTGTCGAAGAACTAGATCAGGTTCCTGATGACAGCATTGTTATTTTTAGTGCTCATGGTGTATCTCAGGCTGTTCGCTCAGAGGCTAAACGCCGAGAGTTAAAAGTATTTGATGCAACCTGTCCGTTAGTGACTAAAGTGCATATGGAAGTAACTCGTGCTAGTAAAAAAGGTATTGAATGCATCTTAATTGGCCACCACGGACACCCTGAAGTTGAGGGTACCATGGGTCAATACGATAACGAACAAGGTGGTATTTACCTTGTTGAAACGGTTGATGATGTATTAAAGCTTGATGTGAAAAATGCAGATAACCTTTTTTACTGCAGTCAAACAACTTTATCAGTAGATGACACTGCAGATGTGATTGATGCTTTACGTAGTAAATTTCCTGCAATTGATGGCCCACGTAAAGACGATATTTGTTATGCAACGCAAAACCGTCAAGATGCGGTTCGTGATTTAGCTGATAAAGTGGATGTGTTATTAGTTGTGGGTGCTAAAAATAGTTCCAACTCTAATCGCTTACGAGAGCTGGCAGATAAGATGGGGACGCAAGCCTATTTAATTGATGATGCTAGTAATGTTGAAGCATCATGGTTTAATGGTATCAATAGTGTAGGTGTGACTGCCGGTGCTTCAGCTCCTGAGGTATTAGTTCAGCAAGTGATTACTCGCTTAAAAGAGCTTGGTGGCACGCAAGTAACCGAGAATCCAGGTGAAGAAGAAAACATCGTTTTTGCTGTACCAGTAGAGCTGCGTTAATTTTTTAAATGATGAAAAAGCTGAATGAATTAGTAACTGACATGCAGTGGATTACTTTCATTCAGCCTTTTTAATCATTTTTTTAATATTTTTTTGTTATTTTTAATATTCCTAAAAATAGCAATAAAATAAACCACTTCCATTTCAATATGTGCTTCTGTTTGGTTTATGGCTTTGAACTAAATAAAAGCGCCATTCACTATTTCATTAAACAAGTCTATAATCTGATTCCATCCTTACTTATTTTTATCTCTTTGAGGCTTAAACGCTTTTTACTGTTTTTCAAAATATTTTACAGATGGAAAAACAGCCAAGTATCCCAAAATACAGTACTTAAACGCTGATTATCGTAATAGCCAACTATTTCATTGTGCGAGCGGTTGTATATTGAATATGTTTCGTAAATGTATACAATTGCACCAATCAACATTTTTTGGCTACCTTATGTTTGCACACCAGATTAAATTTTCAAAAGGTTTTACACTTATAGAAGTGCTCATCGCCTTTATTATTCTCAGCTTTGGTTTATTAGGCGCTGTTGCCTTACAAGCTAAAGCAAAGCAAGCGAGTTTTGACTCAATGCAACGCGCAGCAGCCGTGGCACTTGGCAATGATATTATTCAACGAATACGGGCTAATGATACACCGCAACTAGCGACTCTTTATGATGTTGACTTTAATAGTGATACTGGCAAGAACTCATCAAATACGTGTTTTACAAACTCTTGCACTAATGCACAAATTGCTGCTTTAGATATTGAGCAGTGGAAGCGTGCTATTCGTGCTCGCGAAAATACAGGCTCATTAGATGATGCCTCGGTATGTATTAACCCTGCAGCTGTTGCCAGTGCAGCAGGTAATGCATTTAATGTTGAAGTAATTGTAACCTGGCAGGGGCGCCAAGAATTTAAAGCAAGTGAAGCTACTGGAAATATTAACTGTGGCGTAGCAGATAAAAAACGTCGTTTGGTGGTGTTAAACAGTTATGTTTATGTCAGGAGTTAAAATGAAGCAAGCCGGATTTACCCTGGTTGAAATGATGATTTCACTTTTTATTGGTGGCTTGATCCTCGGTGGTGTGATGTTTACTTATATTGGCATGAAAGTGACCACCAAAGACACTATGACCATAGGCGAGTTACAAGAATCAGGTCGCTTAGCCATTAACATTATGCAACGAGATATTGAACAAGTTGGTTTTTGGGGGACTTTTTATGATGATTCATTTTCCGCTATAAATACCACCACATTAACAAGCCCCACAGGTGATTGCTCTGAAGGTGATAATAATGGTAGCTTCCCTAATTTAGCGAGTAGCAGCAACTTTAAAGGTCTATTTGCCAAAGTAGCAGTAGATTCAAGTGAGCTTAGCTGTATTAATAATCCGCTAGCAGGAACTGACATTTTACAAGTAAAGTTTTTGCAAGGTCGTCAACTACAGGTAGAAGCGGGTGCCAATCAAACCCAAAGTGATGAAAACTATTTTATTGCTGAGCAAGAAAGTGCCCGTTTTGTTCGCGGTGTTATTGACCCGGCTACTGTGAATCTTAATGCCAGTATTTGGCCGTATAGTCATCATAGTTACTATATTTCAGAGCAAACTTATACAGTAAACAATAAAAGCATTACGGTTCCTGCATTAATGCGAAAACGCTTAGTCGGAGATTCGATGACAACAGAAACCATTATGGAAGGCGTCGAGAATATGCGCTTTGTGTTTGGTTTAGATACCACTAGTGATAGCCGTGTAGATACATACAGAAGCATTGATGATATGAGTATTGCACAGTGGGAAAATCAAAAAGGTGTTTTAACCGTTCAAGTTTTTTTATTGATCAGAGCATTACAGCCAGATCCTGGGATTTCTATAAAAAACCAAACCTATATTCTTGGTGAAGATGCTAACAGCCGAACATTAACGTTTTCAGACAATTTCAGACGTACTGTTTTTACTACAACAATACGTTTAAACAATGCAGGATCGAATTTATGGCGCATTTAAGCCCTACGAGGAGTAAGCAACAGGGTGTTGTGCTTATTACTGCACTTATTATGGTGATAGCTGTGACAGGGATTGCGGTAACCTTAATGAGCAGCAGTAGTATTGATATTAAGATCACTAATGCCGCACAGGAACGTGAAGTCGCTGAAAATCAATTAATTGGTGAAGTACAGCGGATTATTGCTGATGAGGTAAGTAAAGGGGCTGCTAATCAGTTCTTTTTGACTCCCGATGAGGTCACAGATAGCGGTATTGAAATTGCTAACCGTAATGATATGACAAGCAATATGGTTAATTTAAATAACGGCATGCTTGATTTAAAGTGTCCTAGACGCTTTAATTTTACGACGGGGATCTCCTGCAATATGGTTCAGGTATCAACAACCATAGACTATGGCTCTAAAAGTAAACACCAAATCACTATAGTAACCGGTGTCGCTCAAGAGATGGCTAGTATAAGTAAAGGTATTTAAGATGAAATTTAAATTAAAGAATATGTTACCTGTATTACTTGGCTTAGCTGCGAGCGCACCTGCAGTAGCCGAAGATATAGAGTTATATGTTAACCATAATGTTCAAACAGATGAAAATGCACGTGTTTTGATTGTGTTTGATACTTCCGGCAGTATGGCTTTTTCTACTTTGACTGGTAATGATTGTGGTTATGACAACTACAATAGACGATGGATATTGTGTGATGATAATCGCTTAAATGTTGCCCAAAATGCAGTGAAGAATTTAGTTAACAGTAACAAGGATGTTGATTTTGGTTTGATGCGATTTGCAGGCAGTGATGGCGGCTATGTGTTGTCGCGTATTCACAGTAACAATACAAAAATATTAAAAGCAGTTGATGATTTGCCCGCTGATGGCGCGACACCAATTACGGAAACATTATGGGAAGCCTATCTCTACATGACAGGCCAACAAATAGACTTCGCAGACGGTATTCAGGACCGTGACAAAGCAGTAGATAACAACAAATACTACAAATCACCATTTCGAAATGATGACAAAGGCAACAAAGAATTGCTGCGTTGTGATAACTCGATTAATGTGATCTTAATGACCGACGGCGATCCAAGTAACGATAGCGACAGAAACAGTAATATAAAAAAGCTACATAACTCAATTTTTATTGATGCTATTCCTTTTGAGTCAGGTGAGTACAAAAATAGTTACTTAGTTGCCCTAGCAAAAATTTTACACGGTACCAAACAAACGCAAGTTGATTTGTTCTCTGAAACGCCAGACATAGTTGATACCGCGAGAGTATATACCATTGGTTTTGGTACGGGCATGAGTCAAGGAGGTAAAGATCTCCTCGATATGACAGCCAGAGTGGGTGGAGGTAAGTACCTTCATGCTGATACAGCCGATGAACTTTCTAAGGCGTTAAATCAAACAATTTCACAAATACGAGAAGAAAACAGCTCATTTACTTCACCGTCGTTTGCCAGTAATAACGTTGACCAAACACGCAGTAAAAACGCAATTTACTTCACAATGTTTTATCCCGAAATTGGTACTCGTTGGCAAGGTAACTTGAAAAAGCTAGAAGTGTCAGGTAATAAAATAGTCGATACCAAAGGCGTAAAAGCACTTGATAGCAACGGTCTAATCGATAAAAACGCGCATACCTTTTGGCCAGATGCTGATAGTGCAGCAGATGGTAATGCTGTAAAACAAGGGGGCGTGAATGCTGCGCTTGCTAGCAGCAGCAAAGAGCGAAAATTATTTTCTGATGGTCCATCAGGACAGCTAATTAATTTTGATTACGATACGATAAGTGAAGTCTTCAATATTGTTAATAAGCAAAAGAATAAGCCATCAGTAGATGATCTGCTTGTTAGTGATGTACAGCTTGAAAGCACAATAAATTGGGCACGTGGTATTGATGTTGACGATGAAGATGGCGATGGCTCTTCACAGGACAAACGCAACGACATTTTTGGCGATCCGTTACATTCTAAACCGTTGGCTATCGATTATGGTAATAATGATGTACGCATTCTAATTGGGACAAATGCAGGGTTTTTGCATATGTTCAAAGACGATAGCAAAAATAATAAGGTAGAAGAAAGTTGGGCATTTATCCCCTCAGCCCTGTATTCAATTCTTAACCCTTTGCGTTCAAAAGAAAAAGGCAAAGAATATGGGATGGACGGACCTATTAGTGTTTATTTCAACAATAAAAGTTTAAATAGTGAAGGCCTAAATGATGGCACTATCAATGCCAGCAGCGGAGATGAAGTGTGGGCTATAGCCGGTATGCGCCGTGGTGGTCGTAATTATTATGCTTTTGATATTTCTGATCCAGATACCCCTAAAAAACTGTGGAAGAGTCCAATTAAAGGTGGCGATAAAGGTTTTGAGGAATTAGGGCAAACATGGTCTAAACCACAAATAGCTTACATTAAAGCATGGGGTGATGAGCCTTTACTGGTATTTGGCGCAGGCTACGATACCAGTAAAGACATCACTCGAGATGCCGATACAATGGGTCGCGATGTTTATATTGTAAAAGCTAAAACCGGTGAGAAAGTATGGTCACTTAGAAGTGATAATGCTTTTAAAGGCAAGCACAGTATTGCTGCTGACGTTAGTTTACTCGATTCAGATTATGATGGTTATATTGACAGAATTTATGCTGCCGATACTGGTGGCGGGGTGTGGCGTATCGATATGCCTGGAACCAGCACTAACGCATTTAGTCATTACAAACTCGCTGAGTTAGGTGCTGATACCGACAGACGTTTCTTTTATAAGCCGGTAGTGGCAAGAACCGTGTTTAGTAAAGTGACTATTAGTAAAGGGGTAACTTCACGGTTAGATACACCCTATGATGCGGTACTTATTGGTAGTGGTAATCGCTCAAACCCTTTAAAGAGTAACAGTGCTGATCAGCTATTTATGGTTAGGGATGAGAATACCATCACTAAATCATTCAAAAATAATGCACCCGCTGCAATTGTGCCGAATGATTTAATGTCAATGAACGAAGACTTATTTGGCAAAGCGCTGGATAATGTGGGCGACTTTAATGCATTAGAAGCCCAGCTATCTAATGACTTTAAAGGATGGCGTTATAAATTAAATAGCGGTGAAAAATCACTCGCAGCGGCAACTGTTGTTGGCGGTGTGGCTTATTTCACTTCGTTTACACCTGGCTCTACTGGGGCTTCGAGTAACCAATGTTCATTAGGTGCAGGTGGCGGCTCGCTCTATGCGTTTCACTTACATTACGGCACTAAGGTGTATGACAACTTAAAATTTAAAACAAGTTACGAGATGCCAGATACGCCTCAGCTTTATTTTGGTGATAGCTGTGCTGATGGAAATAGCGACGGTAAGTGTGATGACAATACCAATGAAAATGTAAAAAGTCAGTTTTACCTGATTGGTCCAGGTATTAATGGCAGTGAAACAGCGAACCCGTTAAAGCCGCTAGAAATAACGGGACCAGGCTTAAAAGTTGTCGATAAAAAAATCCAGTTGGTAAACGATGACTCCGTTGGTTTTGGCTTTAGAACACAGCAGACTTATATTTATAAACGTGAAGAAAATGACGAGGGTAATTAGGGATTATTAATGAGTAAAAAACAACAAGGATTTACCTTAATTGAATTAATGATAGCCGTGGCCATTGTTGGCATTATCGCCGCAATTGCAGTGCCTAATTACAGTGAGTATGTAAAAAGGGCATCACGTGCAGAGGCCGCATCAGCGCTTTTAGATGCGGCAAACAAGCAAGAACAGTATTTTGTTGATAACCGTGCTTATACAGCCTCGTTTGATGACTTAGGGATAAATAATAAAACTGAAAATGGTAGTTTTGAACTAACAATTAAAGTGGTTGATAATAATGCATTTACTGTCACCGCCAAGCCGATTGCAGGCGCTGTAAAAGGTGATGCTGATTGTACGTCACTAACCATTAATGACGTAGGTTTAAAAGGAGCAACAGGTAGTAAAGGCGATACCGACATTAACTATTGCTGGGGTCGATAAACACAGCGCTTATTGTTGGCATTTGTTGGTAGATTTTATTCTTATTCGACCTGTTTGACTAATAGACAAAGCAAGCCCCTCAAGGCTTGCTTTATCACTATTTGGGCAATACACGAAAGTGCCGTTCTGAAATCCATTTAACGAGCCATCAGGCCTAAAAGTAATGGCGGTACGAGGATACTCTAACGTATCGGCATTATGAGTATACTCAAAAGTACTAATTAACAGTTCATCATCATCAAGTGATGTTGACCTATCATTATCAATAAAAAGAGACACACCCGTGTGCCACTCACCCTCTGAACACTGTTTATCTTTTAAAGCGCACAGCGTTACGTAGCTGTCATGCTCTATAGCGTAAAGGCGTGCAAAATTAATATTTCGGTGTAGTAAAGAGATTTGATTGTCAGCTCGGTTTTTCGCTAAAAAGTCGGCAAAAAACCAGAGTGAAATTTGCGCTACGATCACAAAAACCACAATTGCTACCATGAGCTCAATTAGTGTAAAGCCACTATGTGGGTGATAACCTGTATTTAACCTCATCCCTGAAGCCTTGCTTTATCCGTCCATGATTAAAGTTTAGACAATAATTAGCAAACTACAAAATAGCGATTAACAACTGCTTTTGGTGTCGCCAACATAAAAGGCGGTTCCCGATAGTGATAGCGTTAAAGCCTTATTATTCTCAGTGCCATTATTAGGGCAAAAAATGAAATTGCCTGGCGTTGTGGTAATACGTCCGCTGGAATTAAATCGTATGCTGGTATCTGCAAATGAAATACGATCATTGGGGCTAATTTCTTCCATTACTCTGATAAGGCTATCTGTTGCCTTATCATATTGACCATCATTATTTGCATCAATGAAGGTAATTACTATTTTATCAACATCCCATCCATCCGTGCATGTAAGAGTATCGTCATTGTTTTTTACTTTTGTTTTTGAGGCTGCACATACAATGACTATTTCGTCAGTACTGGCTGCTTGTGAACGTGCATAACTAATATTGCGCTTTAGTTCCAATAAAAAGTTTTCCCCACGGTTTTCTTCCAGCATATCGCCACTGTTCCACAAAGCAATAGAGGCAATAATGCCAACAATGGCCACGGTGACCATTAATTCTAATAAGGTAAATCCACGGTGTTTAGTTTTCATATGAATCTCAATAATTAGTTGTTTTAAGCTAAGCATTATTTATGAGGATAATCATACCATGATTATTTTTCACCTGTGCTATTCAATCACTTTGTTTGCTATGAACCTCATGATTGTCTAAAATCGAGGCAACTGAGGCTTTCAAAAGTAACTAATATGAAAAAAATAGAAGCAATCATTAAACCGTTTAAGCTCGATGATGTGCGCGAAGCACTATCTGATGTTGGCATTACGGGTATGACAGTAAGTGAAGTAAAAGGGTTTGGACGTCAAAAAGGCCACACCGAGCTATACCGTGGCGCAGAGTACATGGTTGATTTTTTACCTAAGGTAAAGCTAGATATTGTGCTTGGTGATGAAGATGTGGAACGCGCTATTGATGTGATTGTTAAAACCGCACAAACAGGCAAAATTGGTGATGGTAAAATATTTGTTACTGAGGTAGAGCGTGTTGTGCGTATTCGTACCGCAGAAGAGGATGAAGACGCGATATAATCGTAGTCTTGAGTAAAAAAAGGCGCTACTTTTATTTGAAAGTAGCGCCTTTTTCGTATCATTTATTTCTGCTATTGAATTTACGCGTTTGCGCTGCATTCTCACTTAATTCAGTTAATCCAAGCTTATCGTAGCTTTTTTCCATCATGGCTAATGCCGCATCCAAGTAGCTACTTTGCGAGTAATGCTCTACCACAAACTTACCGCGATTCGCGGCTGCTAAATAAGCTTCACGTTCATAATAGTAAGTCGCAACTTTTAGCTCATAACGTGCCATGCGATTTAATAGCCAAACTAAACGACGTTTTGCTTCTGGCGCATAATCACTTTGCGGAAAACGTTTAACTAAGGTTGATAGGTCGGTATAGGCTACACGGGTACGTTTAGCGTCTCTGTCTGCTCTATCTACACCAAAGTACTCTTGGAAAGCATTTTTATCCGCTTTAATATTAACCAAGCCACGCATGTAGTACATGTAATCTAAATCTTTGTGATTTGGGTTTAAGCGAATAAAACGGTCAATGGTAGCAAGTGCCTGCTCTGTATTACCTGATTGGTAATGTGCGTACACTAAATCCATCTGTACTTGCTTTGAAAACGGGCCAAACGGGTAGCGAGAATCAATTGCCGCTAACAGTTCAATTGCACGTGCGTATAAACCAGAATCAAGCGTTTGTTTTGCATCTTCGTATAGAGCTTGTGCTGATCTGTTAGGTACTCGTTGAATGTCTTCTTGGTCAGGCGCAGACGAACAAGCCCCTAAACTAAGCACTGAAACTGAAAAAACAATGGCGAATGCACGTTTCCCTATTTTATTTATCATTTTATTTGTTACCTTCGATGTCTTCGGCTAGGCCAAGTGGGTAAAACCGAGTAAACTATGCGTATTATGTTATGCTTTTATTAAAAGCGATTCTAACCCAGTCAAGCAAAGCTTGCACTGGTAAATTGGGTAAAGTTACTAATGTCAGAGCAAATATCTCTCCAAGCCGAGGTCCCAACAGACTTAGGTGGTAAACGTCTAGACCAAGTATTAGCACAATTGTTCCCTGATTATTCACGATCACGGATAAAAACGTGGATTTTAGATGATAAAATCACCGTTGACGGCGAAATTTTCAACACCCCGCGTGAAAAATTACTCGGTGGTGAAGTTGTAGCTGTTGAAACAACAATAGAAGCACCTCGTGAATACGAAGCACAAGATATCAAATTAAACATCGTTTATGAAGACGATGATATTTTAGTGATCAATAAACCAATGGGATTAGTGGTTCATCCTGGTGCAGGTAACCCTGACGGTACTGTGTTAAATGCATTACTTCATCACTTCCCAGACATTATCAACGTACCACGAGCGGGTATAGTGCATCGTCTTGATAAAGACACAACCGGCTTAATGGTTGTAGCTAAAACCATTCAAGCTCAAACTCATTTGGTTAAAGCCTTACAAAAGCGCGAAAATTTCACACGTGAATATGAAGCGTTATGTAATGGTACTATGACTGCCGGTGGTATGGTTGAAAAAGCGATTGGCCGTCATCCAACTCAGCGTACGCACATGGCTGTTCATGAAATGGGTAAACCTGCGATTACGCATTACCGTGTAGCAGAAAAGTTCCGTGCTCATACTCGTTTGCGTTTACGCCTTGAAACCGGACGTACGCACCAAATTCGCGTGCATATGGCGTACTTAAATCATCCCTTAATTGGCGATCAATCTTATGGCGGCCGTCCTCGTCCACCAAAAGGGGCAACGCCTGAGCTGTTTGAGTTACTGCGTAGCTTTAAGCGTCAAGCGCTGCATGCCGTTAAATTAAGCATTGCTCATCCAATTACCGGTGAAATGATGACCTGGCAAGCACCTATCCCTGATGATATGGTTCAGATGACTCAAGCATTGCGCGAAGATACAAAAGCAAATCCAGACATAGCTAGTTAATTATGTCTGGCTTATCAGCTACATGGCAATCTATTCAGGGTGTAGGCACATTGAGTACTACACGGGATGGAGGCGTATCAAAGCCACCATTTGATAGCTTGAATTTAGGATTGCATGTAGGTGATAACCGCCAAGATGTATTAACCAATCGAGCGCATGTAAATACCCACTTACCTAACCCGGCTGTTTGGTTAAATCAGGTTCATAGCGCCGACGTAATTAGAGTGGATGAAGGGTTTGACGCTAAACAAACTCTGACGGGGGATGCGCTTTATACGCAGTTAAGCAATCAACCTTTAGCTATAATGACCGCTGACTGTTTACCTATTTTACTTACCTCAAGCGATGGCCAAGAAGTGGCTGCCATTCACGCCGGTTGGCGAGGGTTAGCGCAAGGAATCATTAGTAATACAGTTAGCTATTTTAAACATGCACCAACGAACTTACATGCTTGGTTAGGTCCTGCAATAGGGGCTAATCGATTTGAAGTCGGCCAAGAGGTTGTTTCAATATTTACAGCCAATAATCCTGCTTTGCACGACGCGTTTAAACCTCAAAATAACGATAAATATTTAGCTGATATTTATCATATAGCGCGTATTTTGCTAAACCAACGGGGTGTTGTGAATATTAGTGGTGGTGAATACTGTACTTTTTCTCAAGATAATCAGTTTTTTTCTTATCGACGAGATGGCCAAACCGGTCGTATGGTAAGTTTGATCTGGCGCAAGTAAATAACCATTAAGTGATTATTTTTCCCTCAATACCTTGAACAAACCCGCTAACATACCCATTTATTAAGTAATTCGTTTTTTTATAGGTAAACCCTCATGCGTTTAGATAGATTTACAAGTAAATTTCAGTCTGCGCTTTCAGATGCGCAATCATTAGCGCTAGGTCGCGATCATCAATTTATTGAACCCGTTCACCTTATGTATGCTTTATTAAAGCAAAGCGGCTCAAGTGTGCGTGCTTTGTTTGCACAAATGGGCATTAGCGTTGACGAGCTCAATACCAAACTCTCTCAAGAGATAGAAAAATTATTTAAAGTGGAGGGTGTTGGTGGCGATGTACAATTGTCAAACAACATGGTTTCACTTATTAATTTATGTGATAAGTACGCCCAAAAACGCAAAGATAAATATATCTCAAGCGAACTGTTTGTATTAGTTGCATGCGAGGATAAAGGACCGCTTGGCAGTGTATTTAAAGCACTTAATATCACTGCTAACAAAGTTGAAACTGCTATAGAGGCAATTCGCGGTGGTCAAAAAGTTGATGACCCTAATGCTGAAGAAACTCGTCAAGCACTTGAAAAGTATACTATTGATCTAACTGAGCGGGCAGAGCAAGGTAAGCTTGACCCTGTAATTGGCCGTGATGATGAAATTCGTCGCACCATCCAAGTATTACAACGTCGCACCAAAAATAACCCTGTGTTAATTGGTGAGCCTGGGGTGGGTAAAACCGCAATTGCCGAAGGGCTTGCACAACGTATTATTAATGGTGAAGTTCCAGAGGGCTTAAAAAATAAACGCGTACTCTCACTTGATTTGGGTGCATTAGTTGCGGGAGCCAAATACCGCGGTGAGTTTGAAGAGCGTTTAAAATCAGTACTCAATGAGTTGGCCAAAGAAGAAGGCCAAGTAATTTTGTTTATTGATGAAATTCATACCATTGTTGGTGCTGGCAAAAGTGATGGCGCCATGGATGCGGGTAATATGTTAAAGCCTGCACTAGCACGCGGTGAACTCCATTGTGTAGGGGCTACAACGCTGGATGAATACCGTAAATACATTGAAAAAGATGCTGCGCTTGAGCGTCGTTTTCAAAAAGTATTAATTGAAGAGCCATCGGTTGAAGACACTATTGCTATATTACGTGGCCTAAAAGAGCGCTACGAATTGCACCATTCAGTGGAGATCACCGATCCGGCAATTGTTGCTGCAGCACAGTTATCACATCGCTATATTAGTGATCGCCAATTGCCTGATAAAGCAATTGATTTAATTGATGAAGCGGGCTCATCTATTCGGCTGCAAATTGATTCAAAACCTGAAGCCTTAGATAAGCTAGAGCGTCGTATCATTCAGTTAAAAATTGAAGATAACGCCTTGGCTAAAGAAAAAGACGAGGCCAGTCAAAAGCGCCGTGCAGAAATGGTTGAGCTGATCACTGAGCTTGAAGTGCAATACCGTGAGCTTGATGAAGTATGGAATGCTGAAAAAGCCTCTTTGCAAGGTACGCAAGTCATTAAAGCAGAGCTTGAACAGGCACGACTTGATTTAGAAGTGGCACGCAGAGCAAGCGATTTACAGCGTATGTCAGAGCTGCAATATGGCCGTATTCCCGAGCTTGAGCGTAAGCTTGATTTAGCATCGCAAGCCGAAATGCAAGAAATGAGCTTACTTAAAAACCAAGTGGGCGAAGACGAAATTGCCGAAATTCTATCACGTTGGACCGGCATTCCGGTGGCACGTATGCTTCAAGGTGAACGTGAAAAACTATTGCAAATGGAAGAGCAATTGCACAATAAAGTGATAGGGCAAGATGAAGCGGTGGTTGCGGTGGCCAATGCCATCCGTCGTTCGCGTGCAGGACTTGCTGATCCGAATCGTCCTATTGGCTCATTTTTATTCTTAGGGCCAACAGGGGTGGGTAAAACAGAGTTAACAAAAGCGTTGGCTGGCTATATGTTTGACACCGAAAGTGCCATGGTACGCATTGATATGTCTGAGTTTATGGAAAAACACTCAGTTGCGCGTTTAGTCGGTGCGCCTCCCGGTTATGTAGGTTACGAAGAAGGTGGCTACTTAACGGAAGCTGTTCGTCGGAAGCCGTACTCGGTTATTTTGTTGGATGAAATAGAAAAGGCGCACCCAGATGTGTTTAATATTTTATTACAAGTTCTTGATGATGGACGCTTAACAGATGGACAAGGCCGTACTGTCGACTTTAAAAACAGCGTAATTATTATGACCTCAAACCTTGGCTCAGATATTATCCAAGAGCAAGCGGGCAATAATGACTACGATGAGCTGAAAAATAAAGTGATGGGTGTGCTGCATAACGAGTTTAGGCCTGAATTTATTAACCGTATTGATGAAACAGTAGTGTTCCATCCGTTGGCACAT
Organism: Pseudoalteromonas sp. SK18; assembly: GCF_001974855.1. GTDB lineage: Bacteria > Pseudomonadota > Gammaproteobacteria > Enterobacterales > Alteromonadaceae > Pseudoalteromonas. The sequence continues at coordinate 82,701 of NZ_MTQB01000005.1, forward strand.
AGTCATATTAAAGAAATTGCTGATATTCAGTTAAGTAAGCTGCGTGAACGATTAACAGAGATGGGTTATTTACTGGAATTGACTGATGCTGCGCTTGAGCGAATTGCAGCCAGTGGCTTTGATCCTGTTTATGGCGCTCGCCCACTTAAGCGCGCTATACAACAGACCATTGAAAACCCATTAGCACAGAAGCTGCTTAATAATGATTTTCAACCCGGTTCTATCATTGTTATTGATGCGAATGCAGAAGGCTTAGTATTTACTAGTCGTTAATTACACAAATAAACAAGCCGCTGTTAACAGCGGCTTGTTTGATTTTAAATCTTATTGTTAAACTTTAAAGGTAAGCAGTAAATCATTTACTTTTCGTGAGCCTTCCACCAATTCAGCAGCGCCATGCGCTACGCTATAACTGAGTTGTAAATTGTCATCCCCCAAACCTTTAATTTTTTCAACATTGCTGCCAATATCTCTACTTACCACCTGTTGTTGCTCTGCGGCGGCTGAAATATCGGTAGCAAGTTGTGAAATTTCACTAATTTGAGTAAAGATACTATCCAGCTCTTGTTGTGTTTGCCCTGTGGTGTTAACACAGTCATCGGCTTGTTGTTTTGTGCTCTGCATGATTTTAGACCAGCTAAACAAAGTATCTTGAATCTCTTTAATTGAGCTGTGAATTTGAGCTGTGGCGTTTTGAGTACGTGAAGACAGTGCGCGTACTTCATCAGCGACCACCGCAAAACCTCGACCATGCTCACCAGCTCGGGCAGCTTCAATTGCTGCGTTAAGTGCTAACAAATTGGTTTGTTCTGCAATGCCTTCTATTTCACTCATTACCTGACCAATTTTATCGGCCTCAGAGGCAAGTCCTGTGGCTGTGGTTGCCGCTTGCTCAACTTGTACTGCTAAATCAGATACCATCTTGCTGTTATCGGCAATATGATTTTTTATATCAGAGCAGCTTTGATAGGTGATCCCCACTTTATCTGCGGTATTATTGGTATTATTAGAAATTTCACCAATCGTGGTGCTCATTTGTGACATCGCAGTGGCTATTTGCTCAAGCTGAGTTCCCTGAGAAGAAATTCCTTGCTCGGTTAGCGTCGATTGCTGATCTAAGCCTTGGGCAATAGTATTAAAACTCAAGGTTGAGTCTTTAACACGCCCTAGTACCGTTTTTAACTTGGCGCAAAGCATTTGCTCTCGGTAATCACTAATACTGTGAGGGTGTGAGCCACTAAATACATAACGAGATACTGAATCCGCCTCGATTTTTTGCTGTTTTAGGGTACCAGGTGTCGCTATTAGCTCATCATAATTTAATGCTAAAATGATTATACACACTATCAGGTTAACTGCTGCAATCGCCATAGAACCCCAAAAAGCGACACTGGCTAACCAAACTAAAACACCGGCTACGCTCAAGCCCTGTCTGAGTGAGGTGCGCTCACGCCAGCTAAATAGTGACTTATTAGCGTTAATTTTGGCATACAGTTTCTGCGCTCTACGTTTTGCGCGTTGCGAGAGTTTTACACGCACAGACTGATAGCCAATCAATTGGCCATGTTCGAAAATAGGTGTTACAAATGCATCGACCCAATAGTAACGGCCGTCTTTACATAAATTCTTTACAGCACCTCGCCACGAATGGCCTTGCTTTAAGGTGTCCCACATTTCTTTAAATGCCGCTTTAGGCATATCAGGGTGGCGAACTATATTGTGGTTTTTATTGATGAGTTCATCCATTTCATAGCCAGCAATACTGCAAAATTCATGATTGGCATAGGTAATAACACCCCGAAGATCGGTCGTTGAAACCAACTCTTGGTGCTCTTCAAAGGTGACCTCTTCATCTATTAAGCTTTGATTACGACGCATAGTAACTCTTTATCATTCTTTATTAGGATGGCTATTGTAATTACTAAAACTAACGTACGTTAGTGATAAGTTTTAAATAGCAGTAGTAAGGCATTTTTTTTGATATTTTTATGATCTTTATCAATTTTAAGGGTAATTGAATTTTTTAATTATGACAAACTTTTAGCAAGGGATTCACTCTTTCGTATTGGGGAAATCATGCGTTGGGGGCAGTAGAGGATTGTGGCAAATAATATGTAAAAGAAATTGTATATTGCTGGTGGCAATGGCAAGATTATCTTTTATAGCGTGAAACAAAGCGTGTTTAAAATTCATTAAAAACTATATCTAATAAATTCATGTAGTTTTTTCTTCATTTAATCTTGAGTAAAGGTAATTAGACCCCATAACCTTATGATTAAGCCACTTGGCTCGAGGAAACTTTTTTTTGGCAACTTATAATTTAAAGAACACGCTCAACGCGTTATCTAATGCAGATAATCAGCATGCTATTAAAGGTATTATGCGCGGTATTGAGAGAGAATCACTAAGAATTAAACCCAATGGTTCTATTTCTAAGCAAGCTCACCCCGAAGGCGTAGGCTGTGCGCTTACCAACGGACATATCACGACTGACTTTTCTGAGTCCTTACTTGAGTTTATTACACCGGTTAGCGAGTCATCAACGCAAACGTTACAACAGCTGAAAGATCTACAAAAGTTCACCCTAGAACATATGGACGATGAACTGCTGTGGCCAATTAGTATGCCGTGTTTTATAAATCATCAAGACGATATTGTCTTAGCTCAATTTGGCGATTCTAACGTTGGTAAAATGAAAACCTTATATCGTGAAGGTTTAAAGAACCGTTACGGTAGTATGATGCAAGCGATTGCCGGCGTGCACTTTAATATTTCTTTTCCTGAAACGTTATGGCAGTCACTACACTCATTAAAGCAAAGCAACGCAAAACTTGAAGATTTTATATCTGATGGGTACTTAGCATTAATTCGCAATTTTAAACGCGAGTTGTGGTTAATTAGCTATATGTTTGGTGCGTCACCTGCATTGTGTAGTTCATTCTTGCAAGGGCGTAAAAGCGACTTACCGTTTAAAAAGCTAGGCAAAGGTACTTTATATTTAGAAGTGGGCACTGCGCTACGATTAGGTAATCTAGGCTATACCAACAGTGCTCAGTCATCACTACGTGTAATGTATAACTCATTAGATGAGTATGTTGCAGGGTTGAAAAAGGCCATAAATACGCCTTCAGATATTTATGGCAGTATTGACGACTATACGAGTGCCGAGCCAAAGCAACTAAATAAAAATATTCTACAAATAGAGAACGAGTTTTACTCGCCAATCCGCCCTAAGCGTAATGCTAAAAATGGTGAAACACCCACCGATGCACTACTAAGAGCGGGTATAGAATATATTGAAATTCGTGCATTGGATGTTAACCCATTTAGTGAGGTTGGCATTGATTTAGAGCAAATACACTTTTTAGATGTATTTTTAACCTATTGTTTATTAAAAGACTCAGCGCCTATGAATTGGCAAGAGCAAGCACGTAGCACTGAAAACCTTGATACAGTGGTGAACCAAGGCCGAGAAAAAGGCCTGATGCTTAATTTTAATAATGAGCCGCGCAGTCTTGAGTCATGGGGCGATGAAATATTTAACCAGCTCGTTGACGTTGCGAAGTGGATGGATAACGCATACGGTGTTGACTATTACTCAAACACTATTAAGCGCATGGCAATGTGGGTGCATAATCCGACATTAACTTATTCAGGGCGTTATGTTGAGCAGTTAAAAGCATCAGGGCTAGATAATGGGCACTTCGCACTTTCACTTGCTCAAAAGTACAAACAAAGCCATGAGACAGCCAGTTATACTGAATTCTCAAAGTCGTGGTTAGCGCAACAAGCGGCAGAGTCTTACCAGGCTCAAAAAGCAATTGAGCAAGCCGATAATCAATCATTTACTGCATTTTTAGATACGTATTTCAGGGTCTGTTGACCTTTGCGGATTACAATTTGTTCAAACTAGGAGCGGTTTAATCGCGGCGCGAGGTTTGTAACCTAGTGGGCTAAGTAAAAACCGAGCAAAGCTTCCGCGTCCTGCTCACGCCCCTTACCTACATCCATGTAGGCAACAAAGAGTAAATCGCTCCTAGGCAGAACCCGAAGGGCAGCACCTGTTTGGCATTGATGCTGCGTTATCGCCTATTTATGGGGAATAACCACACCACATAGGCTTTGCCTTGCCTAAATACCAAACAAACTGCTGCAAATTCAACCTTGAAAGGTCAACAGACCCAAGTAAGTAGTAGGCAAAAAAAACGCAGCCCATAGTAGCTGCGTAAATATTCTTTAGGGATGAAACAATGCTGTACTACTGCATTCATAGATTCAGACCCACACTTTTTTAAAAAGTTCAGTGAGATCTTAAAAAATGAAAAAAAATATTATTACTTTATCTCTAGTGCTTACTTTAGCGGGTTGTGCCACTGCGCCACCCAAGCAACCCGAAGATATTTGTAAAATCTTTGAAGAGAAATCTGACTGGTATTTTGATGCTAAAGACGCCCAAGATAAGTGGGGCTCACCCAAGCATGTGTTAATGAGCATGATGTATCAAGAAAGCTCTTTTCGTCATGATGCTGCACCGCCTATGGAATACTTTTTATGGATAATTCCAACTGGCCGTGCAAGCGATGCTTATGGTTATTCTCAAGCTAAAACGCCAACTTGGTCTGACTATATTCGTGAAACAGGTAACAGCGGTGCCGATAGAGACGAATTTGAAGATGCGATCGACTTTATGGCATGGTTTGTTTATAAAACCCATAAAATAAATGGGGTGTCTAAGTGGGATGCTTACGCACAGTATCTAAATTATCATGAAGGGTGGGGCGGTTATAAGCGAGGCACCTACCGCAAGAAAAAGTGGCTAATGAGCGTTGCCAATAAAGTAAAACACCGTGCAAGCCGTTATGGTGTGCAGCTAAGACGTTGTGAAGATGATTTAGACAAAGGTTGGTTTGAGCGTTTATTCTTTTAACTAACCTAAACCCAGATTAATCAAAAAAGGAGCCATTTGGCTCCTTTTTTATTGGTTTATTTTTTACGTTTATTGGGTTGAATTTTAACTTGTTTGATCATGTTTTCTTTTACTTCAAGTACTTCAACCGGATAGCCCGCAATACGAATACTTAAGTTAGCATCTGGAATATCTTCCAAATACTCAACAATAAGGCCACTGAGTGTTTTAGGGCCATCTAATGGGAATTCCCAACCCATTTCTTTATTTAAGTCGCGCACGTTGGCACCACCATCAACTATATAAGAACCATCGCTTTGTGTGGTTACTTCTTCACTTGGTGTACGGGTTTGAGTGGTGGTGAAATCGCCCACAACCTCTTCAAGAATATCTTCTAAGGTGACTAAGCCTTGTATATCGCCATATTCATCAACAACGATGCCAATTCGTTCTTTCGACAACTGAAACTTCAGCAGTTGAGTATTAAGCGACGTTCCCTCAGGAATAAAGTATATCTCGCGTACAGCTCGAAGGAGCGAAGGTTTGTCGAATTGCTCTTTAGTAAGAAGACGTAATGCATCACGAGAGTGAATAAAGCCCACTGCATCATCAATGTTATCGCGGTATAAAAGCACGCGAGTATGTTGAGCATGAGTTAGCTGTTTACTAATTATTTTCCAGTCATCGTTGATATCAATCGCCACAATCTCATTGCGGGGTATCATAATATCTTCAACGGTAACCTGCTCTAAATCTAAAATTGAGGTCAGCATACTTTGGTGGCGTGCCGGGATCAGTGCACCTGATTCATTTAGCACGGTTTTTAATTCTTCTTTACTCATGCTGTGCTCATCTATTTGTGCAGCACTAATGCCAAATAAGCGTAATATGCCGTTGGTCATCCAGTTAACAACTACCACAAATGGGAAGAGTATTTTTAACAAGCCCTTAAGTATCACAGAGCTAGGAAAAGCGACTCGCTCAGGATAGAGGGCGGCCAGTGTTTTTGGCGTTACTTCAGCGAAAATTAGCACAACTAGTGTTAATGCACCCGTTGCTATAGCAATACCTAAATCGCCATACAAGCGTATACCTATTATGGTGGCTACCTGCGCTGCAGCAATATTAACCAGGTTATTACCAATTAGGATCAGACCTATCAACCTATCTGGTCGACTCAGTAATTTACTAACGCGTTTCGCAGCACGATGGTTCTCTTTAGCGAGGTGTCGCAAACGAATACGGTTGATTGACATGATTCCGGTTTCTGACCCGGAGAAGTAAGCAGAAAAAAGCACCAATAAACCTAATATGATAAACAGGGTACTTGTCGATATGTCGTCCAACGATGGATCCTTTTTTTATAAACCAATGCGTATTAAGCTAGAGTGAGCTTTCAGAGTCAAGTTAAAACTTATTTAGGACCACTTCTTGTATAAAACGGCTACCAAAATAAGCAAGTGTGAGTGTAAATGCGGCAATCATTATACTCACTACCACTACTTTGCCTCGCCAACCACGTTTTACATGGCCAACTGCAATCGTAGCAAAAATGGCCCAAGCAACTAGAGATAAGATTGTTTTGTGAATAAACTCTTTGGCAAACATGCCATCTAGAAATACAAATCCGGTAATGAGCGCCACACTTAATAATACGGTACCTAAGTTTAATAACTGGTAAAGTTGGCGTTCTACCACCATGAGTGGCGGTAAGTGACTGTGAACTATCGCTAAGTCTTTTCGCTTTAAGCGTTTATCAATAAAGTAAAACTGCACGCCATACAAAGTGGCAATAATTAAAATACAGTAGGCTAATAACGACAGTGATATATGTGCAACCAGTGCCAGCTCTACATTTATACTTTGTAATAAAACATGATGAGGGATAAATAGGCTAGAAATTGTTAGCAGTGCAGCAAAGCCATAAACAACAGGTAGTAGCAAGGTTGCGGGAAACTTTAAAGAAACAGTGGTAACACACAGCACAATAATCCAGCAAGTCAGTAATGCCACATTAACAATACTTAAATCTTGCCCATCAGCTCTAAATACCGAATTTACTAATAGCAGCATGTGCGCCAAAATAGCGACAGTACTAAGTATTATAGTAACTTTTTGGCTCGGCCCCTGATGATGAAACAATCGCGAAAGCACGTGAGACGTTGCTAACACATAAAATAAACTGGCAATAATAGTTAAACTAATAATCAGCATTTTGCTTTGGCCACTTAATTGAAGTCAGATAATTCGTGTTCGTTATGTAGCCATTGTATTTTATAGCAAAGCAAATGCATAGACCCTGTAAAAAGAAACTCAATAAGCAGCATTTCAGCACTGTATTGTATACCACCATTTACGGTATACTATTTCTAATTGAATTTTAATAACATCGACCTTATTAATAGAGTTGATTTCAACGTCTTTTCGGAACCGTTACATGTTTGAGAACCTCCAAGAACGATTAGGTAAAACCCTAAAAAATATTAGTGGCCGTGGCCGCCTAACTGAAGACAACATTAAAGATACACTTCGTGAAGTGCGAATGGCATTTTTAGAAGCCGATGTGGCGTTGCCTGTTGTTCGCGAGTTTGTAAAACAAGTTAAAGAACGCGCAGTGGGTATTGAAGTTACTAAAAGCTTAAGCCCTGGCCAAGTATTTATAAAAATTGTTCGTGAAGAACTTGAAAAAGCCATGGGTGAAGCTAACGAAGAGCTAAGCCTTAACGCGCAACCGCCAGCTGTTGTGATGATGGCGGGTCTTCAAGGTGCGGGTAAAACAACCAGTGTGGGTAAGCTGGCTAAGTTTTTAAAAGAGCGCAAGAAAAAGTCTGTGCTAGTGGTGAGTGCCGATGTGTATCGTCCAGCGGCAATTAAGCAATTAGAAACCTTAGCAATAGAAGTTGATGTAGAATTTTTCCCAAGTGATATTTCGCAAAAACCAGTGGATATTGCCACTGCTGCAATTTCTCATGCGAAAAAGAAATTTATTGATGTTGTATTAGTCGATACTGCTGGCCGTTTGCATGTTGATAGCGACATGATGGATGAAATTAAAGCCTTACATCATGCAATCAATCCAATTGAAACGCTATTCGTTGTTGATGCAATGACAGGTCAAGATGCGGCAAATACTGCAAAAGCATTTGACGAAGCCTTACCGCTGACCGGTGTGATACTGACTAAAACAGATGGTGATGCCCGAGGTGGTGCTGCGTTATCTATTCGTCATATTACCGGTAAGCCAATTAAGTTTATGGGTGTTGGTGAGCGTACCGATGCACTTGAGCCTTTCCACCCAGACCGTATTGCTTCACGTATTTTAGGCATGGGTGATGTACTTTCATTAATCGAAGAAGTCGAGATGAAAGTAGACAAAGAACAAGCGGCAAAAGTAGCGCAAAAAGTATTTAAAGGTGATGGCTTTACCCTGGATGATTTTGCTGATCAACTAAAGCAAATGAAAAACATGGGTGGCATGATGTCGATGCTTGATAAATTGCCTGGCATGCAAAATATCCCAGATGCGGTAAAAGGCCAAATGGGTGATAAAACCTTTATTCAAATGGAAGCGATTATCAGCTCTATGACCAAAAAAGAACGTGCACGCCCAGAGATCATTAAAGGTTCGCGTAAAAAGCGCATCGCAGCAGGCTCGGGTACGCAAGTACAAGAGATCAATAAGCTACTTAAGCAGTTTACCCAAATGCAAAAAATGATGAAAAAGATGAAAGGTAAAGGTGGCATGCAAAAAATGATGCGTGGCATGAAAGGAATGTTACCACCGGGAATGATGGGTGGCGGTGGCCCGAAATTTTAATCATTTAACTTTTATTATCTCCGATATCAGATAAAAGTAATCAATAAAGAGGCAAAACGTCTCTTTATTGTTGAATAAACTATGCACAGAATAGCTTGTTCACATGCTTTTTCTTCTTGGATCACGGTTTAATCTACTAAACTGGCTTTTTGCATCACTTCTTACTTGCATTGTTGCTAAAAACTCGTACAATTCACCGGCTCCCCATACTGGGGAGTAAATCTTATTAATGAAAACAGTCAATCTATTTAGAGGACGGTATGGTAACTATTCGTTTGCAACGTGGTGGCGCTAAAAAACGCCCTTTCTATCAAATTGTGGTTGCGGATAGCCGTTTCTCGCGTGACGGTCGCTTCATCGAGAAAGTAGGTTTCTTTAACCCAATCGCTTCAGGTCAAGAAGAAAAACTTCGTTTAGATTTACCACGTGTTGAGCACTGGTTAGGTCAAGGCGCAGGTCTTTCAGATCGTGTAGCTAAATTAGTTAAAGACGCTCGTAAAGCGGCTTAATAGGCGTAAGTGTAACCATGAGTCAAGAGAACACCTCATCAATAATTGTCGTAGGAAAGCTCGGCGCCCCTTATGGTATAAAGGGCTGGCTTAAGGTGCATTCATTTACTGATGATCCCCAAGGGATCTTCGATTTCAGCCCGTGGTTGATAGGGCAGCAAGGTAAATGGCAATCCTTAGAAGTGGTCGACTGGCGTCGCCACAACAAAGGCTTTATCGCTAAGTTTGCGCAAGTAAACGACAGAGACCAAGCAATGGCTTATACCAATGTTGAAATTTCTGTGGATTCAGCGCAGCTACCAGAATTACCGCAAGGTGAATTCTATTGGCGAGATCTCATTGGCATGTCGGTTGTAACTGATAAAGGTTATAACTTAGGCATTGTTGATGACCTTATGGAGACAGGCTCAAATGACGTACTGGTTGTGAAAGCAAACAGTAAAGATGCATTTGGCCAAGCAGAACGTTTAATTCCTTTTTTAACTGATTCAGTTATTCAAGAAGTTAAATACGATGCGAAAGAAATTACTGTAGATTGGGATCCAAGCTTTTAATGAGTCAAACAAGTTCGTTGTGGGTAGGGGTTATCAGCCTTTTCCCTGATATGTTTGATGCAATTACAACGCAAGGTGTAACCGGTCGCGCTGTTAAAAATGGTTTAATCGACTTTAACTGCTGGAATCCACGTGACTATGCAACTGATAAGCATAGAACCGTAGATGATCGTCCTTACGGGGGCGGACCAGGCATGTTAATGATGGTTGAACCACTTAAACAAGCCATTCTTGAAGCCAAACAGGCTGCAGGTGATGGTGCAAAAGTAATTTATATGTCGCCACAAGGGCGCAAATTAGATCAGCAAGGGGCAAGCGAACTCGCAAACTCTGAAAAACTGATTTTAATTGCCGGTCGCTATGAAGGTATAGACGAGAGAATAATAGAATCGTACGTTGACGAAGAATGGTCAATTGGTGATTTTATTTTGAGTGGAGGTGAACTACCTGCCATGACATTAATTGACGCAGTAGCGCGATTAGTGCCAGGGGTGTTAGGACACAACCAGTCAGCAGAGCAAGATTCATTTTCGGATGGCTTGCTAGATTGTCCTCACTATACACGGCCAGAAACATTGGACGACAAACAGGTGCCTGCTGTATTACTCAGCGGAAACCACCAAGAGATAGCAAAATGGCGGCTTATGCAGTCATTAGGTAGAACTTGGCTTCGCCGTCCTGACTTGTTGCATAACCTAGCTCTGACTGAGGAGCAAGCGGTATTACTCGCGAAATTTCAGCAAGAGTACCAAAAAGCTTGTGGCTAGAAGACAGTTACACCTAGGAAAGTGAGAAACATAATGGCAAAAGTAAACCAAAATATTATTAAAGCGCTTGAAGAAGAGCAGCTTAAAACAGACGTACCTGCATTCGGCGCTGGTGATACAGTAGTTGTACAGGTAAAAGTAAAAGAAGGTGCTAAAGAGCGTCTACAGGCCTTTGAAGGTGTTGTAATCGCTAAGCGTAATCGTGGTCTTCACTCAGCATTCACAGTTCGTAAAATCTCGAACGGTGAAGGTGTTGAGCGTGTATTCCAAACGCACAGCCCTCTTATTGATAGCGTAACAGTTAAGCGTCGCGGTGCGGTTCGTCGTGCTAAGCTTTACTATCTACGTGAGCGTTCTGGTAAATCTGCACGTATTAGAGAAAAACTTAACTAATACGCGCTGTTTATCAACGCAAAAAAACGGGTTGCAACCTTTGGGTTGCAACCCGTTTTGGTTTTAATGCTATTGCGGTTTTTATAGCGATACATTTAAAAACCAATACACACATTAACCAGCATGCGTTAAAGTGTGGTTCACTTCAAAGCACAATATCTTCTCACTTCTTGCAAAAAATGATGTACAAAAATGAATGATAAAACGATAGTTACACACAACGGCAATTTTCATGCAGATGATGTTTTTAGTATCGCTGCGCTTAAAATTATTTTCCCTTCTTTTACCCTGATCCGCACACGCGATAATGCGATTATTAATGACGCCGATGTGGTTATTGATGTTGGCGGTCAATATGACCCACAAACTGACCGATTTGATCATCATCAGCGTGGCGGTGCTGGCGCTCGTGAAAATGGGATTCCTTTTTCGTCATTTGGCTTGGTGTGGAAAAAATATGGCTTAGCAATATGTGATGATAACCAAGATGTGGCGAATGCGGTGGATGCAGGGCTTGTATCAACTATTGATGCCATTGATTGTGGTCATGTTGAAGGGGTTGCTACAGGCATTAGCTTAAGCCAAACAATTTCTATGTTTAACCCAACATGGGAAGAGGAAAGTGATTTTGATGCTGCTTTTGATCAAGCGGTTGAATTTGCACACACTTTACTGATTCGTTTTGTAGCTTCTGCCCGAGGTGGTTTAAATGCTAAAAAGATTGTTGCTCAAGCAATAAAACAAGCTGATGATCCTCGATTAATCGTGTTAGAGCGCTATACTCCGTGGAAAAAAACCGTACATAGTTTATCTGATGAGGCATTATTTGTTGTTTACCCATCTCATTCTGGCAAGTGGATAGTGCAAACGGTGCCTGCAGAATTAGGCTCTTTTGAAGACAGAAAGTCATTACCTGCACCATGGGCAGGATTATCAGATGAAGAATTTCAAGCGGTAACCGGTATCGATGATGCTATGTTTTGTCACAATGGCTTATTTATCGCTGGCGCAGAATCATTTGATAGCGTTATGTCGCTTGCGGCTATGGCATTAGAATACTAGTCCCTTTAACCGCGTGCCGGTTATATATTAAAAGTGGCTTTTAGCCACTTTTAATATTCCCTACTTTACCTGAACCTAGACTATTGCAAGTAAATGCAATGCAGTTAGCGTTGAAAATAGCAGCTTGAGATAGATTTACTATTCAGAGTTCAGCTTACAGACAGCCTTACCCCATCTTGGTCGTAGTTGATAGACAGATAGCGAACTTTTCAAGAATTTGCCTTTTAACCCCTAACGTATCCTGTTAGTATTTATCGTATTGATTAGTTTACTTTTTTGTAATTATTAATTTACGATTTTGCTTTTTTGGATGGAATGAGAACGTGGCAGAGATAAGTGATTTAGCGCAGCTAAGAACAGGTATAGATGAATGCGATGCGCAACTGGTTGCCTTACTGGCAAAACGCAATGGCATTACTCAGCAAATTGGCGCAATAAAACAACAAACGGGCGCGCCATTACATGCACCCGATAGAGAAGCTGATTTATTAGCCGCACGACGCCAAGAGGCTATTAATCAAGGTGTAAATCCTGATTTAGTTGAAGACATTCTCAGACGCATGATGCGTGAAGCTTATCAAAATCAACAAGCCAAATTAGCGTGCGCCGATCCACAATTATCGCCAATTGTTATCGTTGGTGGTGAGGGAGCAATGGGGCAGTTATTTGCAAAACAATTTCAGCGTTCGGGTTACGAAGTCAAAATTTTAGATAAAGCGCAGCAATTGCAGGCAGCAGATATCCTAAAAGGTGCAAAACTGGTGATGATCAGTGTACCAATAAATGCCCTTGAAACCGTTGTTAATGCACTACCGAAACTGGATGATGATTGTTTGCTGGTTGATATTACATCAGTTAAACAAGCCCCATTAACGGTGCTTAAAAAAGTACATAGTGGGCCAGTTGTTGGTTTACACCCAATGTTTGGGCCTGATATTTCTCATTGGGTGAAACAAACCGTGGTGGTGTGCGAAGGGCGCAGTCATGAAGTGGCGCAAGGGTTACTAAAGCAGCTACAAATATGGGGTTGTCAGTTGGTTGAACTTGATGCCAAAAAGCATGACGAAGCAATGCAAATTATCCAGGTTATGCGCCACTTAACTACCTTTGTGTACGGTCAGTTTTTAGCAAAACAGGGACACACACTCGCCGAGTTAAGAAGTTGTTCATCACCTATTTATCAATTAGAGTTGATGATGGTTGGGCGTTTATTTGCGCAATCGCCAGAGTTATACACTGATATTATGTTAGCGCAATTTGATAATGTAGAAAGTTTATTAGCGCAGTATCAGTCGCTGTTTTCAGAGACGCTTGAAAAGCTAAAAGCAGGGGATAAGCCCGCATTAATTGATGCTTTTGCTGATGCAAAGTCTTATTTTTCAGATTCAACGGCGCACTTTTTAACCCAAAGCCGCAGTTTATTAAATAAAGCGAATGACGCGAAAGTACTCGATTAAAATTACTGAAAACAAAAAAGGGCCGATAGGCCCTTTTTTTGGTTAGCTTTCTACGCTAACAGCTTGCAAAGACTCGCTTTGGTAGCAACCGAGAACGCGCACGTATTGAGTGTGCTGTTTAAGCTCTTCTAATGCATGCTTAACTTGGTTATCGATTAAGTTAGCCTCCAAGTCCACATAAAACACTTCTTCCCATGGGTTACCAGGCGTAGGTCGAGATTCTAGTTTCACTAAATTAATATTATGCTGTTTAAAAATCATTAACGCATCGGCAAGTGAACCAGCTTGTTGCTTGGTTGACATAATTAAGCTGGTTTTAGTCGGAATTTGTGTCGATACTTGCAGTGGTTTGCGGGCAACGACAATGAAGCGGCTGTGATTTTCTTTTTGGTTGGCAAGATTGGCCTTAATCACTTCAAGGCCTACATTTTTCCCTGCTTGCGCTGAGCCAATAGCGGCACTATTTGGCGTTTCCATAGCAGACTTGAGTGCGCTTGAGGTCGAGTCACAGGTTTCATGCTGAAGTTCACCAAGCCCTTGTAAAAAGCGGCTACATTGGGCAAAGGGTTGTGGGTGTGCAAATACCTTGGTTAATTGGCTTAGCTCGGTGCCTGGGGTTGCTAATAAGCAATGATCAACGCTATGAGTAACTTCACCGACAATAGAGACTTGTGCATGCTGCAGTAAATCAAATACTTCATTAATACTACCCGAACTCGTATTTTCAATAGGCAGTAAGCCAAAGTCGGCTTGACCTTTTTCTACTTTTCCGGTGATTTCCTCAAATGAGGTGCAACCAATTTCAACTAATTTACCCGGGCGACGGCTAAAATATTTATGACACGCAAGCTGACTATACGAGCCTTGACCGCCTAAATACGTTACGCGATGAGTTTCGCTCAGTGCATCGGGATTTAAATTCTTTTGTAGCATGGCTTGTTGATGCAACACAGAGTCTTCTAATATCGTTTGGAAAACGTTGTTAACGTAGTAGGCGTCAAGTCCTAACGATTTGCCATAGCCTATGAGTTTTTCGAGTAAAGCCAGTTCACGGGCTTCATCACGAATGGGTTTATTATTTGCTATTTTATATTCAACGACACCATGACTAATACGGCGTCGTTTTGCTAGCAAGACAAGTAAATCGTTGTCGATTTCATTTATGTCGTGCCTGAGAGTATCGAGTACATCGTTGCTCATTTGGTTTTCCTCATTCCAAAACATGTCACTGATTATGCAGTGAAAACAAAAAAGCCTCCCAGTTGGGAGGCTTTACTATTCGGTTGATTTTATCTCACAAACAGGGAAGCCTCTTCTACATAAAGAAGCTAAAAAAAGAAAAAAAGGTGTGTGAGTAATTTATATTCATACCCTTAATGTATGAAGTGTAACCCCCAATGTCAACAAGCACTTACAGGAAATCGGCTTTTTACCCGATATATAGACAAAACACGTTGTTTTTAGAAAACTTCATAAATAATTTATAATTCTGATTTAAGTTCTGGTATATTTCTATTACTTGCAAAAATAATAATTATAAATAAGGTTGGCTTTTTGTGTATCGACGCCCTCCATCTCGATTTGGCATAAACTCACTCAGTGTAAAGTTATCATTGTTGATCTCTGGCATCTGTTTAGTGGCAGGCATTTGCGCGGCTGCATTAATGCTCAAGTCAGAAGAAAAACAGCTTGTCTTTGAAGAGCATGAGGTATTAAAGCAATCAAATGAATTATTAATAAAACAATTTAACAACTTGATAGCGACCAAAGTTAAAATAGCAGAGCAAGCTAATATTGTTGTTAGCGAGCAGTTATTTGAAGGGCAGCTGTCATTTAAAAATAATAATACACCCACAATGCAGCTGACCAATGATGGCTCAGTGCGCAGTGCATCAGCAGATGGCCTATCTGCCGCGTTTATCCCTCAAACTGCATATTCTCCCTTTTATAAACAGCTAATTGCTGACTCAGAATCGCTTTGGAAAGTTATTTCTCCGACGTTAATCCAAGACTTTTATAATTTTTATCTTATAACTAAAGATAACTTTATTCGTGTTGCACCACCTAATTGGGCGCTTAATGTGCCCGGAAATTACACATTCAACCAAAGTGAGAGCTTTAATTATGCCAAATCGTTAACTAACCCACAGCGTGATCCGCTTTGGTCGCGGGTTTACTACGATAATGTATGGAATAAATGGGTAGTGAGTTTAATTGTTCCTATTTATAAAGATGATGAATTTTTAGGTGTCACGGGGAGTGATATTTCACTCGATTCCTTAGTATCGCAATTACCCGTGGGTGGAAAAGAAAAGCACCTTGTCGTATTTGATGAGCAAGGGCAATTATTAGCGCACCCAAATTTAGGCTCTGATAGTTATACAAAATACGGTGAGGCAGGTAAAAAGCTACTACCAGAAGATTTTATTTCCCCTGAACTAAAGCGCGTTATTGATAACGCAGGGCAAATTCAATTGCCAGAATATGCCGATTCGTTTTCATTAAATGATGAAGATTACATTATCAACATTCATAAGGTGGCAGGTGTAAACTGGTATGTAGGTGTTTATAAAAAGCGCTCTTCAACGTTATCGGCACTTAAAGATTTAAAGCTTAAGTTTTTTGGCTTATTTATTCTGTATGCCATTTTAGTTGCTTTATTATTACACCAAGCACTCTACCAATTAGTATTAAGACGCTTACATTCATTGGTTTATGCAGTTACTAATTTTGGTAAAGGCCAGTTAGAAATTGATTTTCCAGAAGAAAATAAAGATGAAATTGGTACGCTTAATGGTTCATTCAAAGACATGACCATTGAAATTCGTAAACTCATTGATGGCTTAAATCAGCGTATAATAGAAAAAGAAATCGCAGAAAAAGCAGCAAACCGTTTGTCTAAAGCGGTTGCGTTCTCGGGGACGGGGGTGGTGATCACCGATGAAAATTTTGTCATTGAATATGTGAATCCAAAAATGTTGGAGATGACAGACTTTGCCGAAAATGACTTCTTGCGCCAGCCATTACTGACAATTATTGCTAATGAAATGACCATGTTGGTTGAAGATATTGATCTTGATTTACGCAACCGTAATTATTGGCGAGGAGATACGCTTATTGAAGCGCAAAATAAGCCGCCATTATGGGTATCGCTAAGTGTGTCACCAATTCGAGAAGACGGTGGTAAAATCACCAGTTACGTGGCATCAGCGCAAGATATTTCGTTTGTGAAAGAAAGCCAACGAAAAATGGAACAGCTCGCTTACTTCGACACATTAACCGGACTTGCTAATCGTACATTCTTTAGGATGCAACTTAGAAAATCCATGGCGCTTGCTGAAAGAGGGCGTTACTCGTTTGCTTTATTTTATTTTGACCTTGATGAATTTAAACGTATTAATGACACTTTAGGCCATGATGCGGGCGATCAGCTATTGGTTGAAGTGGCAACACGCTTAAAACAGCGTTTACGTGCGGAAGATACCATAGCCCGTTTAGGGGGGGATGAGTTTGCTGTTCTACTTAGTGGTATTGAGCACCAAGAAGAAGCATCTGAAGTCGCTGATACAATACAAAAAACGTTAAATCAGCCAATAAAACTTGGCAGCAATGAAGTGATTGTTAGTGCAAGTATTGGTATTACCTTAGCGCCATTTGATAGCCTAGAAGAAGATCAGTTATTAAAGCATGCCGATTTAGCTATGTATGAAGCAAAAGCCAAAGGGCGTAATACTTTCCACTTTTATAGCCAAGATCTTAATGCGGCAGCTAATGAACGATTATTCCTTGAAAATGAGTTGCGCCATGCGATTAAAGAAAAGCAACTCACGCTGCATTACCAGCCACAGGTTGATTGTCGCGATAACAGCGTGGTGGGATATGAAGCATTGCTTCGTTGGTTCCATCCTACACAAGGGTTTATTCCTCCGACTAAGTTTATTCCCATAGCCGAGGCAACCGGTTTAATTGTGGAGCTTGGTCAATGGGTGCTACAACAAGCCTGTGAGTTTACTAAGCGACTAGAGCAACAAGATAGAGCAAGTAATATGTCGATTAACCTGTCAGCAAGACAGTTTAAAGACGCAAGCTTAGTACCTATGCTGAAAAAGATAATTATAGAGACACAAATTAACGCAAAAAGTCTGCATCTTGAACTAACCGAGAGCATGCTGATGGGTAACGTTGAGGCGGCTATTGAACAGTTACATCAACTTAAAAAATTGGGTATCTCAATTTCTATTGACGATTTTGGTACGGGTTACTCTTCGCTGAGTTACCTTAAGCGTTTCCCCGTCGATATTCTTAAAATTGATCGCTCGTTTGTCAAAGATATCCCTGAGGATGACAACGACATGGAGATCACTGCGGCCATTATCGCTATGGCACAAAAGCTGAAGCTTGATGTGGTTGCTGAAGGGGTTGAAACAATCGAGCAAGTTGAGTTTTTACAAAACAATAATTGTTTTATTGTGCAAGGGTATTATTTTAGTAAGCCAGTGGCTGAAGATGATATCCCCGCATTATTTGATCAACTAGCTGCGCTAAAAATTATTGAATAAGTAAAAAGTTGCGGGTTAACCACCCGCAATTTTTACTTTAAATTTTAACCCTTCTAAAATAGCTTTTAGTTTGTCGCGGTCATCACCTTGTACTTCGATAACCCCTTCTTTTACTGCGCCGCCTTGGCCCATCTTACTTTTTATTGTTTTAGCTAACTTTTTCAAATCATGCTGTTGTGGATCAAGACCAACAACCAGCATTACACCTTTGCCTTTTCGGCCTTTGGTTTGACGCTCTATGCGAATAGAACCATCTTTAAATAGTTTTACATCCAGTTCTTTTTCTGGCTTTGGCTGGTCAATTCGCCCCGTTGCTGTTGAATACACTAAGTGACTATCACTCATAATTAACCTACTTAAGATTGAATATAATAATGCGGTAAATAATAACAAATTTGCGACGCAAAGACGTAATTTTTACGCCTCGATTCACTTTTATAAAGTTATAAGCTTAACAATATTGACCTCATTAGGCTTATTAAAAATGCGCTTAAGTATTTTTAAAAACCGTTTTAAATTGGCTAGCACTATAAAAATATCCATGCTACTATTTCGGCATTATAGATGTATGGACGTCCAAATGCTTAATTCTTACTTAGAGCACGCTCAGCTTAATATTGAGCAACAGTTAATTCACGCTGAGCTAGAAAAGCTCGAGCAATATCTAAATAATAATGCTGCACCAGCGGTGCGTTGGGAGTATCAAATTCCTGAGCTAGGTGAAGGAGGGGCATGCAGCTTATTTGGTTACCTACAGGATGAGCCGTTTAAACTAAGCGATTATGTCAGCCAAAGTACGCAAACAACTGAAAAGCTGGCGCAACTTCAATTGGTTGTTGACTACGTCATTGAAAACACAAAGCTTGATTGGTACGGCATTTATCAGAATACCCACACCAATGAAGGGGAGCAGTTATTAAAGCTGGCTTATTTTGGTGCGCCGAGTCGTCCTTTATTTCCGCTTACTGCTGAATTTGCAATGGGCAGTAATAACGTTCAAGTAGCGCTTAGCGGTAAAGGACGCGTAATTAATAATGTTGAACAGTATATAGCAGCAGGCGGTGAGTATTATACCTGCGATCCGAAGGTAAAAGCAGAAGCCTGTTTACCGTTATTTAATGCACATCAGCAGTGTGTAGGTATTGTTGATGGTGAAGCCTTCAATACTGATTTTTTTGATAAAGCGACGCTCGCGTTATTAATTGCGTGTTGCATTAAAATTCCTCACTTTTTAGTGTAAATAACACTAGTCAATCCAGTGAGTTTTTATGTTAAGCTTAGCGCAACAGCTAACCCCTAAATAACGAAGAGATAGTCAATGTTCTCAGTATTAAAACCATTACCAACAGACCCTATTCTTGGCCTTATGGCGGCCTACAAGCAAGATACTAACCCAAATAAGATTGACTTAGGGGTTGGTGTATATAAAGACGAGCAGGGGAATACCCCGGTATTAAAGTCAGTAAAAAAAGCAGAAGCGTTTCGTTTAGAAAATGAAATGAGCAAATCTTACATTGGGCTTGCTGGTAACTTAGATTACTGTCAACAAATGGAAAATCTTCTTCTTGGTGAGCACCCGGCATTATTAGCTAATCGTGTACGCACAGCACAAGCACCTGGTGGTACAGGCGCACTTCGTGTTGCAGCAGAATTTATTGTACGTTGTAATCCAGGCGCTACTGTATGGGTTACTAACCCAACGTGGGCTAACCACATTAGCTTATTTGAAGCTGCAGGCTTAACGGTAAAAGAATACCCATATTACGATTACGAAAACAAAGATCTATTGTTTGATGAAATGGTTGAAACCTTAACACAGGTGCCTAAAGGCGATGTAGTGCTGCTACATGCATGTTGTCATAACCCAAGTGGTATGGATTTAAACGAAACACAATGGAACACCATTGCAGAACTTGCAAAAGATGTGGGCTTTACACCATTAATTGATATTGCATACCAAGGTTTCGGTTCTTCTTTAGAAGAAGATGCAAATGGCCTGCGTATTTTAGCCAATGCGGTTGAAGAGTTAATTATTTGTTCTTCATGTTCTAAAAACTTTGGCTTATACCGTGAGCGTATTGGTGCTTGTTCAATTATTGCCAAAGACAGCGCAACAGCTGATATTTCAAATTCAGTATTACTGAGTGTGGTACGTAGCATTTATTCTATGCCGCCAGCGCACGGTGCAGATATTGTAAACACTATTTTAAGCAGCACAGAGCTAACGCAGTTATGGCACAGTGAGCTTGATGAAATGCGTAACCGCATTAATGGCTTACGTAGTTTAATTAAAGACAGCCTGGCAGCGAAAGATATTGCGCAAGACTTCTCGTTTATTGACCGCCAACACGGTATGTTCTCTTTCTTAGGTATTAATAAAGAGCAAATTGAGCGCCTACAAAAAGAATACGGTATTTACATTGTCGGCTCTAGTCGTGTAAACGTAGCGGGTATTAGCCAAGCAAACATCGATTACTTTGCTAACGCCGTTGCTGATGTATGTAAGTAACCAATAATAAGCCTTAGCTTATTAGCAATAAAAAACCGCACACTCGTTGCGGTTTTTTATTGTTTACAAAACAGCTTAAAGCCAGCGAATAGCGCCTGCAATACGTTCATTGTACATATCGACCGGTGAGCCAAGGCTTGCAATTAGCACGGTATCAGCTTGTTTGCCCCGACTTATATGGCCAGCATATCGAGAGTCACTAAAATCACCCGAACCTATTTCAAATACTTTATTTTCGCTAGGGACAATAAACACGGTCATAGGTCCAAAGTCAGATTCAAACACTAAATGAATGCCTTTTTCACCTTGAAAATCACAAAAATTAACGTAAGTCACTTTGCCAGGCAAATCAGTAAGTTGACCACCAAGTAAAGCGAGCTTTTCGTTGACAGTTTGGATGCTAATTGGTTGAGTTTTATTTAACGCGTAAACTTCATGATAAACATGGGCTAGCGCATGCTCGCCAGCCGCATGATTAATATTTTGCTCTGCGCTAAACATAAAGGCACTGACTGCAATTACAAACGAAGCAGCTAATGCCAAATGCACGCGGTCAAACTTAAACCAAGAACGTGCATTAATCACGTTACCTTTTTGCTCAAGTTCATCTGTTCTGGCTTTTTCTTTTAACGAGGTGTTTAAGATAATCCGTTCGGCAAGATTCTCAGGTACAGTAATATCAAGCGCGTCGTCGAGCTGTTTATCGAATGCTTTGCTTTCATTTAAAAATTGCTGCCTGTCGGCACTGCTGTTCGCAAATTCCTGAAGCTCTTTGTCCAGCTCGTTTGGCTGCGCAATTGTGCGGCGACGAAACTCAAGTTCATCCATTATTTTGATGCTCCTTTAAGTTGATCATCATCACGGCTTAATGCCTCTTTAAGTTGATTTTTTGCTCGAAATAAACGCGTCATAACCGTATTTTTATTTAAGTTAAGTATGTCTGCAATTTCATCTCCAGTGCAGCCCATAACCACCTGTAACAACAGCGGCTCTTTGTACTCATCAGCCAATAATGAAATTTGCCGCTGGATAACAGTTTGCTCCATTGCAGCATCTAAACTATGGCTGGTTTGATCCACTAGTGTGTCGTTATTTACATCACTGTAATCAAATTGTTTGCGCTCAAAGCGTCTAGCATTTTCACGCCTTAAAATAGTGAGCAACCATGGCTTTGCTGCTTTTTGATCGAGTAACGAATCAAGCGAGCGCCAAGCACGCAAAAAGGTTTCTTGCACTAAGTCATCAGCAATAGTCGGATCGTTACATAACCAGTAAGCGAAGCGATAGAGTTCTTTATGATAAACATGAACCAGGGCTTCGTAGCGTTGTTGTTTTTCAGCCATATTTATTAAGACCCGATCATTCGATTTTTTATTTCCAAACATAAGCACTTTTTTAATTAAAATTATTATAGGCCAAAAAAGTAACTAAAATTCTTATTAAGAATATAACTCTTTTAAAGCAGGTGTTGACGGCTTAGCTGTGTGCGATTGATGTGCCTTTAACATGCTAACTATAGCGTCTAAATCGGCGCTAGCCTGTTGGTTACTATACAACTGTGCTTGGAGATTATTTACCTGTGCGGTTAATTCTGAGCTGTTTATCATAGCGCATAAATGGGTGAGAGCCCCGACCTTTTTATCTGTTCGAGTTAGCGCATACAGATTAAGTGCATCGTAAAATGCTTTATTATCATGGCTTTTAGCAAGTATTTGCAGTGTTTTTAATTCTGCCTGCTGATTGGGCTCATTATTGGCTTGTGCCGACTGGGGACGTTGATTGTTTTTGCGTTTAATAAAATACAAAACCATCGTCACAATCCATAGTACGTAACCTAATACGGCCACAATAATAAGCCATAGAGGCGTGCTAGTTTGGCGTTGCACGCTGAGCGTTTGTTGCGTTGGCTCTGCATCCGTGTTGTTTAAATTACTTTCAACGGGTGTATTTAGCGAGTTTGCTGGCGCTGTGGTGCTTGGTGTTACCGTAATTGTGCGCTCTGGTAAAGTTGCGTAACTAATTCGGTTCATTTTGGTGTTATACCAAGGCAGGGTAATTTCAGGCAATGTATAAGTGCCTGGGGTTTGTGGCAGTAGCGCAAATGAGGCGCTTTGCTGTGATACCACTCGACCATCGCGTACTGCATTGTTGGTTTCTTTTTCATCCGGATAGCTGCGAATACCATCAATAGTAGGCATATCAATTTCGGGGAGTTGCTCCTTAGTAACCCCTAATGCGGTAAGCATAATAGTGCGTGTTATTGGCGTGCCGGCCTCAACAGTATTATCGTCTGGTTGCCATTGCTCGGTTAGACTTACTAATTCACTGGGTAACCAATCACCTTGATAATTCTCAGGGATGGGTTTGATTTCAATCTGTTGTTCATCGCCAAGTGCCGACACCTCTAGTTGGCGATAGTTTTGTTGAACACGCCCTTGAAAAACCGGTGCTTCAATGGTGTATGCACCACTTTTTTGCGGCTGAATTAAATAATTACGGGTGATCACTAAATAACGTTTACCGTTAACCAGTTCATAATCTTCACTTTGCTTACCTAGCTGGGTGAGTTGAGCATCTTCCATGCTTGGCGTGCTTAAGCTGCCATCAAGTAGCTCTTTAGCTAAGTAAAGTTTAATGGTGTAAACGCCAGCCTCTTGCACAAATAAGCTGTTATTTGTAAGCGAGCTTTTTAAAAATATATCATCATTTTTGCCCGCATCGCTGCTTCGCTCTTTAACCGACAAGTTTATCGGTTGAGAGCTGAGCCCTGCAACACTAAAAGAAGGAATTGTGTATTCGCCGGCTTTGCGAGTCATTAACTTAACAGACCACGATGTTTGTTTTTTAATGCTGCCGTTAATAATGTTGGTGCGGCTACTTAAGCTCATAGGGCCGACTACGAAATCCTTTAACAGCGCTGAAGTATCGGGTTGTTGCCCTTTGATTGAATCATCAACGCTAATATTGAGCATAAAAAACTCACCTGCCAGTACCGGGTTTTTATCTACGCTTGCCTCTAATGAAGTGGCGGCCATTAATGGCATGGCAGTTAATAGCAATAAACAGCAAAATAATCGCATTACCATGATTTTTCTACTCCTGTTGGACGGCGTTGATATTGTCTTTTTTGGGCTTCTAATTGCATTTTGTTTCTTAATAAAATAGCGGGATCGTCGGGCACTTTTCTTAGTAACTGATTTAGTTGTTGTGCTTTCTCTTTTTCTTCATTAGTGAGTTCAGCCGCCTGTGCTTGCATAGCTTGTTGTTGTGCTTGCTGCTTTTGCTCATCAGATGGCGGTTGCTCATTCATTTGATTGGGTTGACTCTGTTGCTCGTCTTGCTGAGGCTTACTATCGTCGTCTTTGTTCTCGTTTTGTTGGTTTTGTGATTGAGCTTGCATATCAGGCTTATTTTGTTCATCTGACTGCTCGCCAGATTGGCCTTGTTGATCTTTTGATTGCTCCGAGGACTCACCCGATTGCTGTTCATCACTGTTTTGGCTGTCATCGTCGCTTTTATCTGCGTTATTTTTATCGCCATTTTTTTGCTGTTCTTGTTTTGATTTATCTGCATCATCTTGACTTTGCTCATCTTGATTTTGCGAATCATTACCTTGTTGGTTTTCTTGATCTTGCTGTTGCTTAAGTAACTGCTCAACTAACGCTTGGTTATCGGCTGCTTGGGTAAAATCAGACTGCAGTGATTGCGCTTGTTTATAAGCGTTTATAGCAGCCTCTAATTGTCCGGCTTTAGCCAGTGCATTACCGTAATTGTAATAACCAGTAGCTGATTTATCTTGACTAAATTCGTTCAGAGCGCCTTCAAACTGACCTTGCTGATAAAGTGCAGCGCCTTTGAGAGTGTTGGACTTCGCTTGCGCTGCTTGTTGGTACTCTTGGTTGTTGTAAGCTTCTAATGCACGCTGATCGGTATTTTTAAATAGCGTTGGTAACTCTACTGCATGGGCATTTTGCTGAGGTAAAAAGCTTAGCAATAGCACCGCACCAATAAACGCAGAGCGCCTAAATAAGTATAGAGCTAAGGGCAGCAAAATAAGCAAGCCATAAATGCCAGCATCGATTCGCCACAAGGCTAAATTTGGTTTTTCACTTTTTAGTATTTCACTGTTTGCTTGCGGTGAAAAAATGGCAATATCGCTATTGCTTGGCTGATAATTAGCGTATTGGCCGCCACTATTCTTTGCTAGTCCTTTGAGTAAAGAACCATTGAGTGTAGGCACTACAATTTGGCCGTAATTATCTTTTAAAAATCCGCCTTCAGGTAACTTTATTGGTGCACCTTGCTCAGTGCCAATACCGTAAATATTAAGTCGATACTGGCTACTGTTAGTAAAGCCACTTATATCACTTTGCTGTTGTTGTTCAATACCATCGGTGATCAAAATAATATCACCATCTAGGTAGCCTGCTTGAGTGAGCAGCTCTTGCGCCATGTCTAAACCTGCCAGCACGTTGGAGCCTTTATCAGGCATAATTTCAGGGCTCAAACTAGGAATAAGATTAGCGAGGGTGGTTGCATCATTGGTCAGTGGAGAAATGGTATAGGCAGTGCCTGCGTAGGCTACTAATGCAGTATCACCTTCTTTAAATAACTCAATCATATCGAGGGCTTTAAAGCGAGATTGCATTAATCGATTAGGAGCAATGTCGGTGCTATACATAGAGTACGACATATCCATTACAATAACGCGGGCACTTTTGCTTTGAAATACAGGGACTTGTTTTTCCTCAAAACTTGGGCCTGCACTAAATATAATGGCTAAACTGCAAAATAACGCAACTAGCCACAGCGGCTGACGAGCTTGATTGTTTGCTTCACTCATAACAAATTGTGCTAAATGTGGCGCAATGAGTGGCGCCGATTGGGCTTTTTCCTTTTTAAGCATGGCAATAAAAAACAGCCCTAGCGTAGGGAGTAGCAGCCATAAAATAGCGGGGCGAATAAACTCAAAATCCATTAGCTTGGCTCCTTCAATGCACGTACTGTTTTTAAAAATGCCATTGCACTTATTAATAGAATGGCCAGTAATAACGGATAATAAAACAAGGCTGTTTGCGGGCGAAAGGTCTGCTCATCGGCACTAATTGGCTCGAGTTTATCAAGCTCTGCATAGATCTGTTGCAACCCAGCGACATCTTTGGCTCTAAAGTACAGACCCCCTGTTTGTTCGGCAATATTTTTCAGTAAACTCTCATCTAAATTGCTGCCCCCAGAGCCCATATTAAATAAACTAAAGCCACGTGGGTTATCTGAGCCGACTCCGATGGTGTACACTTTTATGCCTTCTTCACGAGCTAGTAATAGGGCATCTTCGGGGTCAAGGTTTCCTGCGGTGTTTTGTCCATCTGTTAGTAACACCACAATGCGATTACTTTCTTTTTTACTAGCAAAGCGTTTAACCGATAAACCTAAAGCGTCACCAATAGCCGTGGCACGTCCTACAAGGCCAATTTGTGCTTCAGTAAGCATTTTGCTGACGGTTTTTACATCACGGGTAAGGGGCGTTTGCAAAAACGCGGTATCACCAAACAATATAAGCCCGAGTCTGTCGCCTTGACGCTGCTCTATAAAATCGCTTAGCACCGCTTTAACCATGGTTAAACGGTCAACATATTGGCCATTATAAGCCATGTCTTGTTCTGTCATTGAGCCGGATAAATCCACAGCGAGCATAATGTCGCGACCTTCATTCGGCAGCGATATGGGCTCATCTAACCAAGTAGGGTTCGCTGATGCGGTTACTAATAATAGCCACAACAACCATTCAATAATATTTAACTTACGTGCACTGGGCTCTACATGTTGATTATTTAAATTATGCGATGCAAAACTTGGGATGCGTAAACGTGTCGTTGCATTACTTGCTGTGGGTTTTAATAGTAACAACAATAAAGGAAGCGGCAGTAATAAAAACAGCCATGGCCAGCTAAATTCAAACATGCAGTGGCTCCTTTAGCTTAAATTGTTTAACAGCTTGGCGAAACTTATCACTGAGTGCCGGTGGTGTTTGTGCTGTGCTATATAGGCTTGAAATTTCATCTTCATTAAAACCAATTGCAGCAAGTTGACTTAGGGTTTTACACCAGTTAGCTGTAGATTGCGCCGCTAAGCGTGGATCGTAATAGGTGATCACTAAACGCTTTAAAATAATATGCAATTGCTGAGCTGATTGTTGTTGATTAGCTAATTTAATCGCATTACGTTTTGGTTTTTTAAATTGATAGTTTTTGTACATAATTATAATTAAGCCAGACACTAAGCACAGTGCAAGGCTAATAACTACCCACCAAGCAGGGGCTAACGGCCACCAGTCAACGTGAGAGGGAGCAATAATATCGTGAAGGCCATCAAGTGGAGAGGTTTGCATGATTTATCTTCTCACTAATTGCAGTTCCAGCGCAGTGGCTGCATCGAATGATAATAGGTTAAGCCCAGATTTTGTTAAACGATTAATACGCGCGCTAAATGCTTGCTCGGCATTTTTGGCAAATCGTTCTCTAAAACTGTTATCCATCAAAGGGAGGGCAAACTGCTGATTATTAGCACTTACAGTAACCGCTTGTTGGAAAGCCGGTAACTTATGCTCGAAGGGATCGCTAATATGGCAGCCTATTAATTCACAGTGCCGCGCAAGTAATTCGAGTTGTTTAAAGCTGGCGTCATCTAAGGCGTTAAAATCGGATACGATATAAACCAAACTACCGGGTTTAGCTAAGTGATTTAAACGCTTGAGGTTATCGCTAAAATTATTCGCGGCCGGCTTATCAATATTTTCAAGTGCCTGCTGATGGGCGTCGCACAAATTATGACACAGCTTTAACACCGCTTTTTCACGGGCGCTAGGTTTAAGCTCTAAATGCGAGTGCTGATTAAACACAATACCGCCAATTCTATCGCCACGTTGGCAAGCAGACCATGCAACCAGGGCGCTAATATGTGCAGCTTGCACCGACTTTAATAATAATTGAGAGCCAAATAACATTGAATTTGAAAAGTCAGTAAACACAAATACCGGGCGTTCTTTTTCTTCTTGAAAAAGCTTGGTGTGAGTTTCACCGGTACGAGCCGTGACCCGCCAATCAATAGAGCGTATGTCATCACCGTGTTGGTAATGGCGCACTTCGGCAAACTCCATGCCACGGCCCTTATGCGGCGCCAGATATTGCCCCGCTAAGGTATTTTTTATTCTAACGTTAGGTGCCAGCTCAAGCAGTTGCGCTTTTGCTTTATAATACATCAGCTCTTTGAGCGATAAATTAACACCGTGGCTATGGCTTAATTTAAGCCATGCCTGAGAATCAAAGTGTGTTTGCATAACTTAAGGTACAGCAACTAGTTCAACAATACGGCTAATAACCTGATCTTTTGTAATACCATCGGCCTGTGCTTCGTAACTTAAAATAATACGATGGCGTAATACATTATGTACCACAGCTTGAATATCGTCAGGCGATACAAAATCACGACCACTTAACCACGCATGAGCGCGAGCACATTTATCCAAAGCAATGGTGGCACGTGGGCTGGCGCCGTATTCAATCCAGCGGCCAAGTTGCTCATCTAAGTTTGCGCCTTCTCGAGTAGCAATAATCAACTGAACTAAGTATTGCTCTAGTGGCTCTGCTAAATACAGACCCAAAATCGCTTTTCTAGCGGCAAACAACTCTGCTTGCGAAATTTGCTCAAGCACTGGGGCTTCATCATTAAGTGCTTCACCACGGGTTAGGCGTAAAATATCAAGTTCGTGCTCAGCCCCCGGATAATTAATACTTAAATGTAATAAAAAGCGGTCTAATTGCGCTTCAGGCAGTGGGTAAGTCCCTTCTTGCTCAAGCGGGTTTTGCGTTGCCATCACTAAAAATAGGTCACTAAGTGGGTACGTATTTTTGCCCACAGTAACTTGGCGCTCTGCCATTGCTTCTAATAAAGCTGATTGTACTTTCGCTGGTGCTCGGTTTATTTCATCCGCTAAAATGAGGTTATGAAATAAAGGGCCTTTTTCAAACACAAACTCACTGGTTTGTTGACGATAAATATCAGTGCCGGTTACATCGGCAGGTAACAAGTCTGGGGTAAACTGAACACGCTGAAACGAGCCTTCAATACCTTTTGCTAAAGCATTAACCGCTCGCGTTTTTGCAAGCCCCGGAGGGCCTTCAACTAATAAATGACCATCGGCTAAAATAGCAATTAATAGTGCTTGAGTGAGCGCAGGCTGGCCAATAATTTGGGTGTCTAAATACGTTTTTAATTGTGAAAATGCGTTAGCTGCCATAATAAGTGGACTGTCCTCGTCAGCTTAAATAATACCTAAATTGGTTAGGTAACAAATACTGAGCTAGTTATAAGGTTTATAAGTGGATAACTCAAGAGTTAGACTGATTTTTTAAAAATAGTTCGTTATTTTTTAACGATTTTTTAGCCTAACATAAAACTTTGTAAAACCAGCTAAAAAAGCCTATTGTATTACCCTCATACAATGTATGTAGTGATTTACAATGGCGCTTTTGTATTAATTTACCTTTATCTATTGGCTTTATCACACGGGTTGTTTAGAATCGGAGAAAACATACAGGTCTGACCTGTCAGCGGGAGAGAATAATAAATGTCTGAGCAAAACATACTTAAAACACCAAAAGGCGACCGTATTGCCATCGTAAGCGGCTTACGTACTCCTTTTGCTAAGCAAGCGACTGCGTTCCACCATGTACCAGCATTGGATATGGGTAAGCTAGTAGTTAATGAAATGCTTGAGCGATTAAATTTCGACAAGTCAGAAATCGATCAATTGGTTTTTGGTCAAGTAGTACAAATGCCAGAAGCGCCAAATATTGCACGTGAAATTGTATTAGGTACAGGTATGCCAGTCGGCGTTGACGCATATTCAGTGTCACGTGCGTGTGCAACGAGCTTTCAAGCGATTGCAAATGTTGCCGAATCAATTATGGCGGGTTCTGTAAGTGTAGGTATCGCTGGTGGTGCCGATTCATCGTCTGTATTGCCAATTGGTGTAAGTAAAAAATTAGCCGGCAGTTTAGTTGATTTAAACAAAGCCCGTACGCTTGGTCAGCGTTTAAAAATATTCTCAAAACTACGTTTAAAAGATTTATTGCCAGTGCCGCCAGCGGTTGCTGAGTACTCAACGGGTTTATCAATGGGACAAACAGCCGAGCAAATGGCTAAAACCCATAACATTAGCCGTGAAGATCAAGATGCTTTAGCGCATCGTTCTCACTCACTGGCAACTCAAGCTTGGGCTGATGGCAAGCTTAAAGATGAAGTAATGACGGCTCATTTACCGCCTTATAAAAGCTTTATTGAAGAAGATAATAATATCCGTAAAAACTCAACGGTTGAAGGTTACGCCAAGCTTAAGCCAGTATTTGACCGTCAACACGGCTCAGTCACTGCTGCCAATGCAACCCCACTAACTGATGGCGCAGCCGCAGTGTTAATGATGAGCGAAAGCAAAGCAAAAGCATTGGGTTACGAAATTTTAGGCTACGTACGCAGTTTTGCGTTTTCAGCCATAGGCGTAGAAAAAGATATGCTAATGGGGCCAGCTCACTCAACGCCAATCGCGCTTGATAGAGCAGGTATTACGTTAGCTGATTTAGACCTTATTGAAATGCATGAAGCGTTTGCATCGCAAACCTTAGCGAATATGAAAATGTTTGCTTCAGATAAATTTGCACAAGAGCACTTAGGGCGTAATAAAGCCATAGGTGAAATTAACATGGATAAGTTTAACGTTAACGGCGGTTCGCTCGCTTATGGTCACCCATTTGCGGCAACCGGCGCGCGTTTAATTACACAAAGCTTATACGAGCTTAAGCGTCGTGGCGGTGGTTTAGCGTTAACGACTGCCTGTGCTGCGGGTGGTTTAGGTGCAGCCTTTGTATTGGAGAGTGCGTAATGACAGATTCAGTATTTAATCTAACGGTTGATGATAACAAAATAGCCGTGGTAACCATTGATGTGCCGGGTGAAAAAATGAATACCCTGCGTGACAGCTTTGCTGATGATTTAAAAGCATTATTAGCACAAGCTAAAGAGCATGCAGTGAAAGGTATGGTATTTATTAGTGGCAAAAGTGATAACTTTATTGCCGGTGCTGATGTGAAAATGCTAGACAGCGTTGAAAAACGCGAAGATGCATTAGCTATTAGTGAGTTATGCCATCAAGCATTTTTTGATATGAAAAAACTACCGTATACCACGGTTAGTGCTATTCACGGCGCTGCTTTAGGTGGTGGTTTAGAGTTTGCTTTAGCATGTGATTATCGCGTTGGTACAGATAGCGATTTAACTAAAATTGGTTTACCAGAAGTACAACTAGGTTTATTGCCTGGCGGTGGTGGTACACAACGCTTAACTAAAATCGTGGGTATTCAAAAAGCCCTTGAGTGGATGCTAACTGGTAAGCAAATTCGTCCAAAACAAGCTAAAAAAGCCGGTGTATTGGATGATTGTGTTCCACAAAGCGTACTGCTAAAAGTGGCCAAAGAGTTTGCTGCGAAGAAAAAGCCACAAGCTAAAGAGCCTAAACTTGATAAGGTCAGCAAGTTATTAGAATCAAACCCGTTTGGTCGTAACTTTATCTTTAAAAAAGCTAAAGAAAACGTACTTAAAAAAACAGGTGGTCACTACCCAGCGCCGCTTGCGATTATTAAAGCGGTTCGTGCAAGCGTAGAGCTTGATGAAATGAAAGCGTATAAAACCGAAGCCGAAGGCTTTGCTACGTTAGTAATGAGTGATGAGTCTAAAGCACTTCGCGGTATTTTCTTTGCAACCACTGAAATGAAAAAAGAATGGCGCAACGATGACGCTCCTGCGATTAGTAAAACTGCTGTGTTAGGTGGCGGATTAATGGGCGCAGGTATTGCCCATGTAAGTGCGGTTAAGGCTAAATTGCCGGTACGTATTAAAGATGTGGCAGAGCAGGGCATAAGTAATGCCATGAACTACACATACAAAATCTTAGATAAACGCCTTAAGCGCCGTATTATGTCAAAAGCCGATATGCAGTTAACCATGAACCGTATTACCGGCACTACCGATTACAGCGGTTTTAAACACATAGATTTAGTGATAGAAGCGGTATTTGAAGATTTAGAGCTTAAGCAAGGTATGGTTGCTGATGTTGAGCAGCAATGCCAAGCGAATACTATTTTTGCAAGTAATACCTCGTCATTACCTATTTCTCAAATTGCAGCAAAAGCAGAACGCCCTGAAAATGTAATTGGTTTACATTATTTCTCGCCAGTAGAGAAAATGCCACTGGTAGAGATCATTCCTCACGAAGGCACGTCACAAGAAACCATTGCTCGTGTAGTTAACTTTGCACGTAAGCAAGGTAAAACGCCAATTGTGGTAAAAGATATGGCTGGTTTTTATGTAAACCGTATTTTAGCGCCATACCTTAATGAAGCGGCTAACTTAATGCTTGCTGGTGAGCCGATTGAAAAAATAGATGCGGCTTTAGTCGAGTTTGGTTTTCCTGTTGGACCGTTGGCATTGCTGGACGAAGTAGGTATTGATATTGGTTCTAAAATCGCGCCAATTCTTGAAAAAGAACTCGGTGAGCGTTTTAAAGGTCCCGATGCTTTCTCACGTATGATTGATTCAAAACGTCTTGGTCGTAAAACAGGCCGTGGCTTTTATGAATACGACAAGAAAGGCAAGAAGGTTGATGAGTCAGTCTACGAACTACTGGGTGTTACCCCTGCACCACGTTTAAATAAAAACGAGATTGCCAAGCGCTGTGTTTCACAAATGCTTAACGAAGCGGCTCGTTGTTTAGATGATGGCATTATCGCAAATCCACGAGATGGTGATATTGGTGCTATTTTTGGTATTGGTTTCCCACCGTTCTTAGGTGGCCCGTTTAGCTACATGGACAAATTAGGTGCGAGTAAGATAAGCTCTGATATGTCTACACTGGCTAACAGCAATGCCATTTTTGCACCCTGCGAGACTTTGCTTGAAATGGCTGATAAAGGCGATAAGTTTTATAGTAAAGCAGAACAACAAGACTAATTATTTAATTTTAAAGTAAAAAAGCCGCATTAGCGGCTTTTTTTATGTCTGCTGTAAGTGTTATAGCAAATCGGCAATAGCCTGTTTGTCTTTATCTGGCATGTTGTCGACCACCAAATTAAATGAATTATCAATCATTCGCTCAATTTCACCTTGTGGCACTGAGCCATCTAAAATCACGGTATTCCAAAGGCGTTTATTCATGTGATATCCTGGAATCACCGAAGGGAAAATATCACGTAATGACTGCGCTTCATCAGGATCGCACTTTAAGTTTAGCCACCAGATCGGTTCGCCATTTTCATCGGTTTCACCCTCATTGCTTAGTGCAAGGGTGGCGAACATCTTATGGTTTACTTTATATACATCAACATCTTTAGCAAAAGGTTGCGTTAGTTTAACTAACGGTTTGTTCATTAAATACGTATGTACAGTTTGTTGGTTCATGAGCCATTCCTTGAGGTCATAATCGATAACTTAACCATAGCAGCTTTTTGCTACTAGATAACACGTGTTTCGGTCTAAATTACAGATTTCTAAGTTAATACGATTGCAAGAGGGTAATGGTATCACTTTATTGTTGAACAATATCCGTTTCGTGGTATGTTTCTCGCAATCAAAAAAACAATAGGAATTCACCCATGCCAAAGGCAAGTGATGTTAAAAAAGGGACGGCTATTGATTTTAATGGCCGTGTATTAGTAGTAAAAGATATCGTACGCTCAGTACCACAAGGTCGTGCTGGTGGTAGTTTATACCGTATGCGTTTATACGATGTAGTAACGGGTAGTAAAGTTGACGAAACATTTAAAGACAGCGATATGCTTAACCTTGCTGATTTAACCCGTCGTGAAGCGATGCTGTCGTACATTGATGGCGATGAGTATGTCTTTATGGATAATGAAGATTACACGCCTTACAACTTGGCTAAAGACGCCATAGCGGAAGAAATTCAGTTTGTTAATGAAGAAACCCAAGGTGTGCATGTTATTGTGATTGATGGCGCGCCGGTAGGGCTTGATCTTCCTTCAAGTGTTGAACTTGTTGTTGAAGAAACTGACCCTTCAATTAAGGGGGCTTCCGCTAGTGCTCGATCAAAGCCTGCACGCTTATCAACGGGCTTAACGATTCAAGTGCCAGAGCATATTTCAACCGGTGATCGCATCCGTATAAATACCGCTGAGCACAAGTTTATGGGTCGTGCTGACAAGTAAGCTGTAATGAGAATTGAGAGCCGAGCATGTTAGTTGCTCGGCTTTTTTGTGTCTGAGTAACGGGCAAAGAATGTGTTGCTTTAATTTTCGCCAGTTTGACGCTATTATACGCGCCTTAATTTTTAAGCAGTTTGGTGGCTACGGTGTTATTTATTTTACTCAGTGGTGTGTTTATCATACTTATGTATATTGAAACCATTAAAAAGGGTATGCCCGTTAAGCGCTGGCTATTTTTGGGGGGACTGTTGGGGCCTGCGGCTTGGTGTTTATTTAATCTGCATTATCGACGTGCCTTGATACGTAATATCGGCGTAAAAACGTGCTTATGGCGTGCTTAACTCGTCGCTCTAATTAAACTTAGTTTTGATTGGCTCTGTTGTTGTTTTAAAAACGCAGTAAATTCATCTTTTGACAGTGGCTTAGAGTAGTAATAACCCTGCAGTGTTTCACAGTTTAGTTCTTCAAGTATGCTTATTTGCGATGCTTGCTCTACACCTTCTGCAACTACGTGCAAATCAAGGTTATGTGCAATTGTGACGATAGAGTCCACCATATTGCGGCCACGTTCTGTTTTCATATCATCAATAAAGGCTTTATCTACCTTAAGCGTATTCAGTGGAAACTGCTTTAAATACGCCAGCGATGAATACCCAGTACCAAAGTCATCCATGGCTAAATGAATGCCACGGGCACTTAAAGAGCGCATAATAGCAATCGCTTCTTGTGGGTCGTCCATTACCGTACCTTCGGTGATCTCAAGCTCTAAAAAGTAAGAGGGCAGTTCATTTTTTTGTAAAATCACATCAATGCGAGAGGTTAAATCGGGTAGGCTAAATTGTTTGGCCGATAAATTTACCGCTACACGAGCGTTAAATAATCCAGCGTCTAGCCATTGCTTTACATCACGACAAGCTTTGTTTAAAACCACTTCACCAATTTCAATAATTTGCCCTGTTTCTTCGGCGATTGGAATAAATACACCGGGGCTAATAATGCCTTTTTTAGGGGTAATAAAGCGCACCAAGGCTTCCATTCCGGCAAGCTTACCCGTACGAATATTCATTTTAGGTTGGTAATACACCTCAAAGTGATCTTCTTTTAAACCAAAGCGCATTAGGTTTTCTATTTGCAGTCGTTTTACTGCTTGGCGATTCATGGTGTCATTAAAGAACAGGTAGCTATTGCCTTTCTTTTTCGCATGATACATGGCGGTATCGGCGTTCTTTAATAGTATTTCGGGGGTATTACCATCTTCTGGAAACAGTACAATTCCTACACTTGAGGTGATAGCAAGTTCATGACCTGCCATTTTAAATGGTGTGGCTATTGCCGCTAAAAATTGTTTAGCCATGCGGGTAATAGTGTGAATATCGTTGGTGTTAGACATAACAAGCGCAAACTCATCACCACCAAGGCGATAAAATACATCATTTTCACGGGTGAGCTTATTTAAACGCATAGCAAGTTTTGCTAGCAAGCTATCACCTAACTGATGACCCAATGAGTCATTTATCTTTTTAAAGTTATCTAAATCAAATACTAACAAGGCATGGTGAGAATGCTGCTTGGCTAGTTTTTGTAAGTCAGAAAAAAACAAATTACGGTTAGGTAAGCTGGTGGTGCGATCTCGATTAGATAAATTATTGAGCTCAGACTCGGTTTTTTTACGCTCGGTTAAATCAGAATATACTACGACATAATTGGTAATTTGATTTTGCGCGTTTTTAATTTCATCTATCGAGATTTCAAATGGTAGTAAAGCATGATCGCTATTGCGCAGCTTTACTTCTTCTTGAATATGCTCGTGCTTTCGAACGGTGTCTTTTATGGTTTCTATGTAGCTTTTGTCATAACCGGCTAAATGAAATTCTTTTTTAAGGTATTGCTCACGTACACCGCCAAACAAAGTTAAAAAGCTGGGATTAATATCAACAAGCTTAAAGTCTTTATCATATATAGCCAGTGCATCAGTGAGTGACTCAACGCATTTTGCAAATAGGTTCAGTCGCTCTTCGGTTGATTTTAACTGCGAAATATCTCTTACCGTGCCAGTCATTCGCAGTGGGCTAAGGTTCGCGTCTTTTTCAATTATTTTGCCACGGTCGAGTACCCAATGCCATTTACCAAAACTATCTTTAATACGATAAGTAGCTTCGAAAAAAGTACTCTCTTCAGCAAAGTGTTTTTTTAATAGGTAGTCTACATGGGTTAAATCACGGGGGTGTATTAGGCTTTTATTCGGTGGAAATTCTACTAGATTGCTACTATTCATTACGTACTTGTCGTTAATACGAATAACTTTTCCGGTTTTTATATTCCAGTCCCATAGCGTGTCACCACTGCCTTCTACGGTACTTTTTAAACGTTTTTCAGACAGCTGTAATTGAGAGTGTGAGCGTTTTAGTGAGTGAATAACCGTTAACAAATAAATTAACAGTAATGACATTATTGCGCACACGCTAACGACTAGCGCATTTAAGTTCAAGCTAAACGATGACTCGAATGCACTAGCAGAGTAGGCTGTGGCCAAAGCGGCCAACAATAGAATGTATTTTATTATTTTTATTTTGTTCATTGTCTTACTTCTTATTTACAAAAGACAATCTAAATCAAGCGCGAGCAAGAGTCAAAGAGAATGCGAATAAAGTGGTAGATTCTCCGATTGATTCGCAGTTTTAGCGCTTAAAAGCTCATATCTTGGGCGATCTACATTGAAAATTTCAGCTGCATAGATTTTTAAATCTTCAAGCGTTAACGCGTTTAAAGAATCCAGCAGGCGTTGCTGCATATGAAACTGATGATCGCCATTGCCAATAGCAAGCCATAAACGTTGTGAACGTAAACGCAAGTTTTTGTCTTTTTCGGCAATATGCGTTGTTAACCCATGTTTTTGTTGCTGCCAGACTTGCTCTGTTAGTTCATCAATGGTTGATAAATACTGACTGATAAACACGTTATGCCTGTGCAGTAACGTGCTAGGTTCAAATTTAGGTGACTGAATATAAAAAGCAATTCCGGCACGGGTATTAAAGGGCGCATAACCGGCACCAACTAAATAGCCCAGTTGTTGTGTGGTTCTTAGCTCATTGAAGTAATCTTGATTAATTAAATGATTAAGCGCCATCATTTTTACTTTTTCATCAACATCATCGCTTAATGCTTGGTAGTAAATCACCATAGCATTATCGCTACAAGCGAGTTCTAATTCGTAACGAGTCACTTTGGTAATTTCAAAAAGTGGGCGCTTTAAATCTTCTATGACCGCTGACTTTTTAAGGTGCAGTGCCACCTTTTTCTGAAACTCAAGCGCCTCATTTTGCTGCCAATTGCCATGTAAAAAAGATTCAACATGAAGCGCATTAAAAAACGCCTGTCTAAACTCATTAAACTGATGAAAACAGGTATCTTTAAGTGCATTTGCTAACTCGTCAGGCTTTGGGTTCCACGGCATTATCTTAGCGCCTAATATACTAAAGAGCTCACTAACAGGTTTGTTTTGGTTGCTATTGCGCCAATGCCTTACTAGTTGCTTTTTATATTCAGCAAAGCGTTTAGCACAAATTTTTACGTTAAATAGTGTATCAATTAGTTGATCAACCAGCTCAAGTTGGCTTGAAGATAGCCCCGCAGTATGTAAAGTTAAGCCGCCTTGGTGAGAGGTCAAGTGATAACTTAAGCCCGCGAGCTCCGCTGGGTAAAATTGCTCGCCAACACTATCCATAAACAAATCAGAAAACAATCGAGTTAATGCCATATGTTTTACATCTTTAACTGCAAAGTCAGAGTCCATGGCTAAATAAAAATGCCCTTTGGCCACTCTGAAGGTGGCATCTTGTTTAAACCAAAAGTCAAAGCCAGCTTCTTTTACCAGCAACGTTGGATGAGCTTGCTGCGACTCTATTGGATATAAAACAACATCTTTAGCTAAATAAGGATTTGCGGTAGGTAATAACATTTCACCTTGTGGCTGACTAATTTGTGCCAGCGCTTCGAGCCAATGTAGTGACAGTTTTTCAATTTTATACGGTGTGTTATACCAAGCAGCTGTATGTTCAGGCTCTACACCCGGATGAATCAGCACTAAACGCATATTGTGAGGGGTTAACCATTGCATCGCCATTTCATGGGTGGTGGCTTTAAAGCCTTCCATTAAATAGTCGCCCTGTAAGTAATTAACTTCATCGTAATGTTGCATGTTAATACTTAAATTACTGACCCAGTCAATCAGTCGAGATTTTTCTTGGTTATCAAATGCGATTTGCAGCAGCTTTTGTTTATCTTGATACAGGCGAGGCAATTTGCTGATGTTGTTATTTATTAAGCAAATGTATTCAAATACCATTTCAATAATGTCTTCGTAGTATTCAATGCCTTCATCGGTCAGCGCCATACTAATATTAAAATCTTTAAAGTTACTACCGTTGATGCCACCTCCGGCAGACAGAGCATTGATCCAACCTTGTTCTTTAAGTACCGAATATAGCGAGCCTTGCCCTTCATACCCTAGTAAATGGGCAATAAAACTAACTGTTTTATGACGGTAAAAATCGTCTATGTTTGGCATGGCAAAGCTAATAATTAGCTTTTGTACGTGTTTGTGTGGCTCTATATGAAGCAACTTACCTAAATCTTGGCTGCGATAAAGCGGCGCTTCTATAGGTGGCTTTAACTTACCTTTTTTGCCTTTAATTAGGCAAAAATACTGAGTTGCCCATGCCTCAAGTGTATCTAATGATTCATTGGCACAAATCACTAAAGTCATCCATTGAGCTTGGTAATGCTGATTAAAAAAGTCACGTAATTCATCACTAATACAGCGTTTTCTATCAGCTAATGTTTGTAAGTTGCCTACGGAGAACTTAGCAAATGGGTGTGCAGGGTTGACCGTTTCTTTATGCACTTGATAGATACGTCGGCCATCATCTTTAATCTTTAATTTAAACTCAGCTTCAATAGCATTTCGTTCTTTTTCGGTTTCTGCGGGGTTTAATGTGGGCGCTATAAAAAAACGGCTAAATTGCGCTAACGCCGATTCAATATGATTGTTATTAATATCAAAAAAGTAGCAAGTATGCTCCGTGCCAGTCCAAGCATTGGTGTTACCACCAGATTGAGAGACAAAATTATTAAAGCTGCCTGATTCAGGATACAGGTCGGTGCCTAAAAACAGCATGTGCTCTAAAAAGTGCGCTAAGCCTTGCCTATCAAGAGGATCGTCAAAGTGGCCGGCGTTTACAGCCATGGAGGCTGCCGCTTTTACTGAGTCCTGATCGTGCACTAAAAGCACTTTTAGACCATTGTCCAGTGTTAGTGTGCGGTAAGCTCTGTTATCATTAGTGCTGATTTTCAAATGATGCTCCTGAAACTAAACGTATAATTGTTAACAACAGATGATAACTTCAGGAATGCGACGCTATTTACCTGAACATCATGAAAGAACTATTTTAAGAAAATAAATAGGTTTGAGTTATTAATATAGCGGAAATTCGAGCAAATTGGCTACTGTTTTATATTCTTTAATTGGTTGATTTTTTATGAAAACAATCTTGATAATGCGTCATGGTGAAGCAATACCTATGCAGGCTGATGATGTCAGTAGAAATTTGACTTCTGTGGGTCAGCAACAAGCTGAAAAGATGGGTTTATGGTTGCAAAAAATGCACGCTCCCAGTGGCTTGTTAGTTAGTCCCTATGTTAGAGCGCAGCAAACGGCCGAGGCTGTTAAAAAAAGTAATCACTTTTTATTTGAAGAAACCTGTCACGATATTATTCCTGATGGGAACCCCCAGGTTGCCGCAGATTATTTAGAAACGCTAATTGCGCTTCACCCCGAATGCGATACCTGGCTTGTAGTTGCCCATATGCCCATAGTGAGCTATTTGGTTGACCAACTGTGCCCGGGTAATATGCCAATTTTTAACACCGGTGCAGTTGCCCAAATTAGTTACAATGAAGTGAGCCTTAAAAGTGATTACATCACCATAAATGCGCCAGCTAATGTAACCGTATAAACTACGAATCTCCCCAGCTTAAAGCCTGACAATAAAACGTGGTTAGGCATTTATCTAAAGTAAAATGGTCAACCATACACTAAAACTCAGCACACTTAACACTGTAGATAAAACCACTGCACTGGCTAGGGTATCTTGATGTTGCTTAATTTGGCATGCAATTAAATAGGCATTAACGCCTAATGGCGATGCACTTAATAGTACCAGTACTTTTAACAGTGACTCATTAAGTGTAAATACGTGTGTGCCTAGCAATAACACCAAGGCAGGTAATATGACTAATTTTAATAGGCTGGCAATAGCTGCTGCTTGCCAGTTATCGCTAACTTTATAAAAGGCTAAGTTGGCGCCCAAAACAAATAACGCACAGGCAATTGCAGGTTTAGCTAAAAGTGCTAAGCCATTAGTTAAATCAGCAAATAAAGTAACCCCTGCCAAATTAACCAATAAACCAGTGCTAATACTTAACACCACTGGATTGAGTAGCATATTCTTGGCAAATGCTGACCAGGAAAACACATGACTGGCGCTGTTTGCACTAATTAAAAAAGTAAGGGTGAACAATAACGCGCTATGAAAGGTAATGATCATAAAAATAATGCCCATCATTTGCTCGCCTAATGCGGCAATAATAATCGGCAAGCCCACTAATACGGTGTTTGAATAACTACTGCCAAGGGCAAACACACTGTGACGCTCGTATTGAGGGTGTTTAGAGAGAATATAGCGGTCAATAACCAGGGCAAGAAAGTAAATTAAAATAACGGGAATGTAAAAACTTAAAAAACCATTTAAGCTGACACTGGTTTGTAAGTCTGCTTTGGCCATATTTAAAAATAAAAAGCTCGGCACACTAATATAAAAAGTAAACTTGCTTAACCCCGCTATGTGGATGCGCTCTAAAAAGCCACTGCGACTAGCAATATAGCCACATAGCACAATAAAAATCAGCGGGAATATAATCGAAAATATATGCACTAAAGGGCTCTTATTGATTAGCGTCTAAACTCATCACTTTGCGGTAAGTTAATTAATATGAGTACTGCACCTTTACCGCCATATTCAAGTGGTGCTTGATGCATAGCAATAACGTCGGGGTGCTGCACTAAATATTGCGGCACTTTATGCCTGAGGATATGGCCGCCAATTCCGTGTACAACACAGGCGCAGTAATAATGCTTTTTTTTACACTCATGAATAAGCCCTGCGAGCTCATCCTTGGCTACTTCTTTATTTAAGCCATGCAGGTCGAGGGTTAAATCAGGTATAAAATCCCCTCGGCGAAGTTGTTTCGCTAAAAAACGATCCTGACCCTGTTGCACATAATTAACAGTGCCGTTAGTGTCTATATCGGGCACATATTCATCAGAAAAGAAAAATTCTGATTGTTGTTGCTTTTTTTGCTGGGCAAATTGCTTCGCTTGTGACACTTTAGGTTTATTGCTAAAACGGTGAGTGTCTTGTTTGAACACGCGCGCACCGCTGATACTTTGACGAAACAAGTCAATGTCATCAGGGCTAATTAGATTGTTTGAGTGTGGATCTTTTTTCATAGCGGCAGTCTAAACAAAAAAGTGGTAAAAATCGAGTAAAAAGGTGTGATACCCAAGCAGCTTTGAGGTGCATAGTACGGCGCCAATAAGGTTAGTTTAAAAGCGATTTATACTGCGTTATTGATTTGAACAACAGAGTGACTATTACACTTGCAATCAATGCCTTGTTTAAATTACTTTTAATTCTAACTGTCACTCGCACCTAGAGGTGGCTTGGGTATACAATAGGGCAATCATGGGGCCCATAGTGTGCCCCGATTGAGTTAATTTTTTGAAAGTAGCAGGCAGATAATACTGATGAGTGAATTACTAATAGAAGAAGCAACCCTGGATGAAGCTGTTGCAGAACTTTCAACCTTACACGATTGGCTTCGTTGGACGACAAGTCAATTTGCAAGTAGCGGTATTTTCTTTGGTCATGGCACCGATAACGCATGGGATGAAGCGGTAAGTTTGTTATTACCAGCACTTAGCTTGCCAATTGATGCACCCAAAGAGCTGATGCATGCCCGTTTAACCAGCACTGAAAAAAACCGTTTAGCAGGCTTAATTGCCGAGCGCATTAACGATTTTACCCCAGTTCCATACCTGACCAACATTGCATGGTTTGCCAATATGCCATTTTATGTGGATGAACGTGTATTAATTCCTCGCTCGCCTTTTGCTGAGCTTATTAATAATCGTTTTACACCTTGGCTAGAGCAGCCAGAGTCAGTTGGGCGTATTTTAGATTTATGTACGGGCTCAGGTTGTATCGCGATTGCATTGGCACAAGCATTCGAAAATGCGCAAGTTGATGCGGTTGATATATCTTATGAAGCGCTTGAAGTGGCTGATATTAATATCACTGACTATCAACTAAGTGAGCGTGTATTACCGATCCAGTCTGACGTATTCAGTGGTGTACCTGGGCAAAAATATGACTTAATCGTAGCAAACCCACCGTACGTTGATGCTGAAGATATGGCTGATTTACCACGTGAGTTCCACCACGAGCCAGAGCTTGGGTTAGCATCGGGTCACGATGGCCTTGATGTAACACGTACTATTTTAGATCAAGCTAGTGAGCATCTAACAGATAACGGTTTGTTATTTGTCGAAGTAGGTAACTCTATGGTACATATGGATGCACTGTATCCAGGCGCACCATTTGAATGGATTGAGTTTGAACAAGGCGGATTAGGTGTGTTTGTTATTAGCAAGCAACAACTAGATGCCTACTTTGCACAGTAATAATTAATACTAGCCATTCATCCCAAATGGCTGGGCAAAACAATAGCCGAGTTAATTCTCGGCTATAAGTCATTAGGAATGAGGAAAGTTAATGGCAGGTAATAGCATAGGGCAGTTATTTAAAGTGTCCACCTTTGGCGAAAGCCACGGCGTTGCATTAGGCGGCGTAGTGGATGGCACGCCCGCAGGCCTTGAGATAACAGAGGCCGACATACAACACGATTTAGATCGTCGAAAGCCTGGACAAAGTCGCTATACCACGCAGCGCCGTGAGAGCGATCAAATTAAAATTTTAGCGGGCGTCTTTGAAGGTAAAACCACCGGTACCAGTATTGGTTTATTAATTGAAAATACCGATCAACGCTCACAAGATTATGGCAAAATTAAAGACGTATTTCGTCCAGGTCATGGTGACTATACCTACTGGCACAAGTACGGCCTACGCGATTACCGTGGTGGTGGCCGCTCATCTGCACGTGAAACCGCTATTCGGGTTGCGGCAGGCGCCATTGCTAAAAAGTATTTAAAGCAGTTTCATGGTATTGAAATACGCGCGTGCTTGAGTCAATTAGGGCCAATAAAAGCCGAAAACTACGATTGGGACGAAGTGGAAAACAATTTATTTTTCTTCCCAGATACAAGTAAGCTTGAAGCACTTGATGAATATATGCGCGAGCTAAAAAAGCAAGGCGACTCAGTGGGTGCCAAAGTAAAAGTAGTGGCTAAAAATGTACCAGTTGGATTAGGTGAGCCAGTATTTGATAG
Organism: Pseudoalteromonas sp. SK18; assembly: GCF_001974855.1. Lineage (GTDB taxonomy): Bacteria > Pseudomonadota > Gammaproteobacteria > Enterobacterales > Alteromonadaceae > Pseudoalteromonas. The sequence goes on from NZ_MTQB01000005.1 coordinate 126,070, forward strand.
GCTAGATGCCGAACTTGCACATTCATTAATGAGTATTAATGCTGTTAAAGGCGTTGAAATTGGCGATGGCTTTGATGTAGTCGAGCAAAAAGGCTCAGAGCATCGTGATGAGTTAACCCCTGATGGTTTTACCTCAAATCATGCCGGCGGCGTGCTTGCAGGTATTTCAACTGGGCAAGATATAATCGCATCAATTGCGCTAAAGCCAACGTCAAGTATTACCATTCCCGGTAATAGTATCAACACGGAAAATGAAGCGGTTGAAATGATCACCAAAGGTCGTCACGATCCTTGTGTAGGCATTCGTGCTATTCCGATTGCTGAGGCTATGATGGCTATTACTTTAATGGATCATTTGCTTCGTCAACGCGGTCAAAACCCACATGTAAACCACGAACATGGGCCAATTAAAGGCGCTATTTAAGCGCCTTACGTTTAAAACTATACTAAACGGGCAATAGTGCGTTTAGTATATACAGGCTATACATCTTTATTGCCGCTCAATAATTTAAATGTGCTCAGCGCACCTAAAAATAAGAGAGCTGTTAGTATGCAAAAAAACAATCAAGCTTCCATCTCACAAACTGAATATAAAGCCACCATAAAACGACTCGAAGAGTTTAGCCGCTTTACTGATAGCAGTATTGGTATTCCGTTTACTAAATTTAAATTTGGTGTAGAGTCGCTGATTGGGCTTTTACCTGTGATAGGTGATTTAGCAGGGCTTATTTTGTCTGGCTATGTACTAATTGAAGCGCAGCGCTTAGGTGTTAGCAAGCGAGTAAAAAGCCGTATTATTATAAATATGTTGATTGATTTTGTTGGCGGGCTCATTCCATTTTTTGGAGATATTTTTGATGCCATGTTTAAAGCAAATACGCGTAACACCCGCATACTTAAAAAACATTTAACAGATAAGCTAACTACAAACCCATAAACATTATTAGTTACAAAGTGTGTAATTAGCCCTGTTATTAACTATTTATTTGGCATCAAAAAAGTACTTAGCGAGTATTTCTTTTTGTTGACCAAATTGATCAGACACTCCAATTCCAATCCCAATTATTTCCCCTTGTGCTTGCGGTGGCTCAGCGTGCAGTGCTTTTTTTACTAACGCTAATGCTGCGCTTTGTTCATTCGCGAGTAGTGTTAAATGCGGCTGAAAATTCTGAAATACATTAGGGCTGCCATAACGTTCAAAAGCCACAAGTTTATTAGGGTAATGCTTTACCCAACTAGGCACTGGTGCTTGATGATCGCGAAGCGGCTCAAGCTTAAGGGTAACCTCATCTGCCAATCGTTGTAATTGATATGATTTTTCTAAATTTATAAATGCCCAATTACTTGGTGACACACTAAATCCATTGGCTTTTATCTCAAACGACTGATGTTCTTTGGCAATACGCTCTACCATTTGCTTAATTTCGTTTTGTGCTTCAACGGGATAATCAGTTAAATACAAGGTGGCGTGCACGGGTAACCCTTGTTGGTAAAACGTAGTAATTTGGTTCGTAGCTAATTTATCGCTGGTGTTAGCGACTAGCTCAACAATAGGCTTAGAAGGAATAGCAAATACGTTAATACTTATGCTTTTTGCATAACTGCTGGCAGAAGTAGCCAACAGAGTTAAAAATGTAATAGAGATAAATAGCCACGATAAAGAGCTGTGTTGTTTAACCATAAGAGTGAGTCAATTTAGGTTTTTGGTTGGCATATGGTAAGCGCAATTAAGTGATCAGTAAATAAGTGCATAAAGTTTTATATTTTTGATTTTGTGACTAATATTACTTTAGCTCCATACGGATTATGGATATTGTTTTTAGCAGTATTCAACTCTCTGTATTTATTGCTCTTAAAAGTGCTTCAAGGAAAGTTCAATGATATTTAAAGCGTTAAATAAGTTAAAAAGAACAGTGCGCTTTTCTATTCGTTTAACGGTTGTGGCGGTATTTGTATTGGCAACGTCTATTACCGCCATTATAGCCACTAGTTTACAGTATTACTTCAGCGAAAAAATGGCACTAGAGTCTAACCTGCTGCATTTCAATATGACCACGCAATCTGTTGCTGATTACCTATCACGCATCAATGAAAAATCTGAAAATACTTTAAATATGATGGTTAAAAATACTTCACTAGTAGGTAGTAACTTTTCAGACAAAACAGAGCTGCGTAATGTATTGAGCGAAATAATGGAATTAAACCCTTTGTTTTACGCATTTTCTATGGGCTATAGCAACGGAGACTTTTATGAAATTATCAATCTTGAGAGTGGTAAAATAGTCAGAGAGCGTTTAAATACGGTTGATAATGACCGGTGGGTTGTGATCCATATTAAAACCGAAAAAGGGCAAAGGGTAGAACACAGGTACTACTTTGATGCTGATTTTAACTTAAGAAAACAAACCAATAAACCGACGTTTTTTGATCCTCGAGAGCAAACGTGGTTTAAACAAGCAAATTCAGAGCAGGTGAATAAAACTAAACCTTACTTATTCTCGCATTTACAAACTTCAGGCCAAACCTACTCGATTAAAACCAAAGGCAAAGACCATGTGTTAGCTCTTGGAGTTATGGTCGATAATATTTCTAATTATTTATTAACACAACAGCAGCAGTTAGATATGCATAACTCTGCGCAGTTATTTATATATAATCGAGAAGGAGAGATTGTTGCTTCAAATCAGAAAGATAAGGTTGATAAAAACAAAAGCTTGAAACAATTAACGCTAAGCGAGCAACAGCAAAAAGTAATTGCACAATACCCGACTATTACAGTATCAAACGAAACAAATTGGGCCCCTATGGACTTTAGTGTTAGTGGTACGCCCAATGGCTACAGTATTGAATATATCAATGCGATTGCGCAGCTACTGGGTATTAAGATAAATTATGTTAATGGACTTAGTTGGCAAGAATTACTTAATTTATTTAAAAATAATCAGATAGATGTACTTCATCCTGTAGTTAATACCACAACGAATAATACCTTAGGTATGCTTAGTACACCCATGGTAAATTTGCCTTTGAGTATTGTTAACCATCAGAGCAACCCACCAATCACCCACATACAGCAACTTGCTGGTAAGTCAGTTGCAGTGGGTGAGGGCTGGTCAATTGTAAAAACATTGCAAGCGCAATTTCCAGAAATTAACTTAGTAGAGGTTCCCAATACAAAAACGTTGTTAACGCATGTAGCCAATGGTGATACCTATGCGGGAATAGACAGCAAGGCGGTATTACAATATATCCAACAACAATTTTTTATTGATGGGGTTCAGTATAATCAACTAGATGAAGAAAGTGCCGCGCTTTTTTCAAATGACTATCACTTATTATTTCATAACCAAGACGTTCAATTAAAAGCCTTGTTTGACTATGCAGCCACGCAACTGCCTATGCAATTTAAACAACAACTTAGTGATAAATGGCTTAATACTAATCCAGAGAAAAAATCAAAAATTGTGGGCACTGTCCCCTATGAGCAATTAATTACTTTATTAGACGATGATAGTAATTTCTCTAATTTAAAGTTAGTGCATATTAATGGCAAAGAACAGTATGTATTTATTAAGCCTTTATCTGACTATTTATCGCTAGCCAGTACAGGTTACTTAGCCATTATGGTTTCTAAAGAAGATGTATTGAGTTCTACACGGAAAAAAATAAAGCTTTCTCTTATCATTACTGCTGTTTGCCTTATTTTGATATTACCTGTGTCGTGGTTTTTTGCATCCCCCATTGTTGCCCCAATTAAAACGCTGGTGGGTGAAAATAATAAAATTAAAAATCGTCAGTTTAAGCAAGTCTCAACCTTAAAAAGTCATATTAAAGAAATTAATACTTTAGCCAGCTCTATGGTCGAAATGAGCAAGTCGATACAACAACACGAAGAAAGCCAAAAAGCACTCATGGCTTCGTTTGTTGAGCTTATAGCTCAAGCAATTGATGATAAGTCTCCCTACACTGCGGGACACTGCGAACGTGTCCCAGAGCTAGGTATTGAGCTTGCTAAAGCCGCTTCAGAATCAGAGTTACCTGCCTTTCAAACGTTTAAATTTAAAAGTGATGAGGAGATTGAAGAGTTTAGCTTAGCTGCTTGGTTACATGATTGCGGTAAAATAACTACTCCAGAGCACATTGTCGATAAAGGCACTAAGTTGGAAGTGATTTATAATCGTATTCATGAAGTAAGAACACGGTTTGAAGTCCTTTGGCGAGATGCCGAGCTTGATTACTACAAGTCATTGCAACAAACCCCAAAAAATCAGAGTGAGCTAGCTAAGCAGTTGGCAGCTAAACATCAACAATTACTGGACGATTTTGCCTTTATTGCACAGTGTAATATTGGCGGCGAAAAAATCACAGCAGCCTCGCTTGAGCGTTTAACCTTGCTAAGCAATGTTACTTGGGTGCGGCACTTTGACGATAAGCTAGGGCTTTCACCTGTCGAAATGTATCGCTATGCACAAACGAGTGACACGCTGCCTGCTACTGAAAAGCTACTCAGCGATAAGCCTTGGCATTTAATTCCTCATGATAAACCGATTGAATATGACGAGCGTTTAGGAATAAAAATTGCTCCGTGTAAATATAAATATAATTTAGGGGAGCTTTATAATTTACAAACTTCTAGAGGCACCCTTACCGCAGAAGATAGGTTTAAAATTAATGAGCATATTATAAGTACCATACGTATGCTCGATACATTACCATTTCCTAAAGAGTTGGAGCGTGTCCCGCGTTTTGCCTCTACTCACCATGAAACATTAAAAGGAACTGGCTATCCTCGTAAACTAAGTGCCGATGATTTATCGATACCTGAACGGGTGCTGGTACTTGCTGACATTTTTGAAGCATTAACAGCAGCCGACAGGCCCTATAAAAAGGCAAAAACACTCAGTGAGTCCATAGGTATATTAGCTAAAATGGTGGCCGATCATCATGTTGATAAAGCCGTATTTGAATTATTTTTAAGTTCAGGTATTTATCTTGATTATGCTAAGCGCTATCTCAATGCTGAACAAATAGATGAAGTAGATATTTCTAAATATATAACCTAGGGCCAAAGCGTTAAAATTAAACCGCTTAGCGCTAACAATGTTTTTAATCACTTGTTTTTTACTTTGTAGATAAAAGTACGTACAATTCGCTTCGTTTTTAGTGTGCTTTATACTAATTTCATCTGTCTTTAAAGCATCGGGTTCAAACGAGTATACGAAGTATTTATGCACCAAGTAGCTGATCTGATTTCTATTTTCGAACACACTTTTTACCAAAGCTATAACACGCGTTTGGTAAAAGGTGAGCATGAGCCTATTTACATTCCCGCAAATGATACAACCCCGCATCATCAAATTGTGTTTGCCCATGGTTTTTATGCCAGTGCATTGCATGAAATAGCTCATTGGTTAGTGGCAGGTTCTCAGCGCCGTTTAAGTGAAGACTATGGTTATTGGTATTGCCCTGATGGGCGCGATGCTACACAGCAAGCGGAATTTGAATCAGTAGAGGTAAAACCTCAAGCAATAGAGTGGGCATTGAGTGTGGCTGCCGGGTTTGATTTTAACGTATCGGTAGATAATTTAAATGGTGAGCAAACTTGTCGATTTGCGTTTCAGTCTCGCGTTCATGCAAAGTTATTAGAGTTATTGCAAAACGGGTTTAACCCAAGAACAACCTTACTATTAAAAGCACTGTGTAAATTTTATAACACCACGTGGCCATTACATGCTGCGCAGTTTACATGGCGTTCTCCCGAGGAGTTAAAAGATGCAGTTTAAGTTAGGATTGATTGTAAATCCGGTCGCAGGACTCGGTGGTACTGTGGCGCTTAAGGGCAGTGACGGTGAAGATACCGCAGCTAAAGCCATTGCATTAGGTGCAGAGCCTAAGTCAAATAGCCGCACTAAAGCTGCACTTGAAGTGCTTGTACCTCATCAATCAAACATTACTATTTATACTGTTAATGATGAAATGGGGGAGCAAACAGCAAAAGCGTTGGGCTTTAATACGCAAGTGGTTTATCAAAGTAACTCACCCACAACCAGTGACGATACCGAAGCTGCAGCTCGTTTATTACAGCAACAAGGTGTAGATTTAATTTTATTTGCTGGTGGCGACGGAACGGCGCGCAACATTTGCCATGCTGTAGAAGACTCGGTACCCGTGTTGGGCATTCCTGCTGGGTGTAAAATTCATTCCGGCGTGTATGCCATAACGCCAAAAGCCGCAGGCCGTGTAGTTGAAATGCTGGTAAAAGGTGAGCTGGTAACATTAAGCGATGCTGATGTGATGGACATTGATGAAGTGGCCTTTCGCCAAGGAACAGTAAAAGCAAAACGTTATGGTGAAATGCAAGTGCCAAGTGAAGTGCGCTATGTACAAGCGGTTAAAAATGGCGGTAAAGAAACTGACGAGCTAGTGCTAGCAGATATAGCTGCTTATGTCGTTAGTGAAATGGATGCCGATACCCTCTATGTCATGGGTAGTGGCTCTACCGTTGGCGCAGTGATGGAAGAGATGGGGCTTGAAAATACCTTACTCGGTGTTGATTTAGTTGAAGATCAAGCCTTAGTAGGCCAAGACCTAACAGCCCAGCAACTTCTTGAACTTACCTCAGGACGTGAAACAAAATTAGTGATCACTCTAATTGGCGGTCAAGGGCATATTTTTGGTCGAGGTAATCAACAACTCAGTCCTGCGTTAATTAAAGCGATAGGTCGCGATAATATTATTGTGGTGGCTACTAAAACAAAATTACAGGCTTTAAATGGCCGACCGCTGATTTGTGATACCGGTGATAGCAAATTAGATGATGAATTAAGCGGTTATATACGTGTAACCAGTGGGTTTAACGACCATATTATGTATGCAGTAGGTCATCAAGATGGGCTGCACCCAGAGGAGAAGTAACACATGAGTTTAGTAAATTACATAGATGCTGCGCAGCAATATTTTGATGATTTAGTGATAAAAGCCACCGATGACGAGTTATTTGCCGGCGGTTATTTACGCGGGCACTTTGACTTAGCCGTAGGTTATGCACAAGTTGAAGAATTAAATCTAGAAGTTGCAGAACTAAACGATACGGTTGAAAAAAGCTTAGTAAAAGCTTATCGCAACGGCGAACTTAATGAAGACGATAAAGCACTCGTAGTAAGAATATGGGATGAAGTAAAAGCTCTTGCATAAGCTTTTTTCATTCATTAAAAATAGCGCGGCTACTGAGCCGCGTTTTTTTGTGCCTAAAAAAGAACTTGTTTATTCAGTTAAAATTTACCTCATTCCTTAGATACGCTAAAGTAGCGTAGTCTAAATTCTAGGGAACAAGTGAAATGAATAACAATAATGATGCGACAATGCCAACTGGCATAGTTGCGCGATTTTTAAATTTTGTTGAGCGGGTAGGTAATAAGCTTCCTGATCCAGCAATTATCTTTTTGTTTGCCATGTTATTAATCTGGTTTTTGTCTTGGTGGTTTTCAAGCGTCACATTTGATGCAATAGACCCTCGTACTGGCGAAGCCATTATCATTAATAACATGCTTGCCAGCGATTCGTTGGCCACTTTTTTATCTTCTATGGTAAAAACATTCACCGGTTTTGCGCCACTGGGTGTAGTACTGGTTGCTATGCTAGGTGTAGGCGTTGCAGAGCATTCGGGCTTTATTAATACCGGCCTTAAATTAATGCTCAAAGTAACGCCTAGAAAATTACTAACACCCTCAATTATTTTGGTAGCTATTGTGAGCCATACGGCTACCGATGCAGGGTATGTGCTGGTTATTCCACTTGCTGGGGTAATATTTTTTGCAGCAGGTCGTCATCCGCTTGCCGGTATTGCAGCGGCATTTGCAGGGGTTAGCGGTGGCTTTGGCGCTAACTTTATTCCATCTGGGATTGACCCGTTACTGCAAAGCTTTACGCAAAGTGCAGCACAAATTATTAATCCAACAATGAGCATTAACCCGCTTAATAACTGGGGCTTTGCTTCAGCATCAAGCTTATTTATTGTAATGTTAGGCTGGTACATCACCGATAAAATTATTGAACCACGTTTAAAAAATTCACCAGTAGATGGTGAAACTCAAGACCTACCAGCATTTGAAGATGCGCGTAGTGACGAAAAGCGCGCCTTTCTTATTGCCAGTTCCGTAATGATTGCAGGTATTGCGTTATTAGCGTACGTATCCGCACCAGCTGATTCAGCGATGCGCAGCAGCGATGGTTCTTTAACAAACTTTAGTTCACCACTAATGCAGTCAATAGTGCCGCTAATCTTCTTACTGTTTTGGATCCCAGGCGCAGTATATGGTTTTACCGTAGGCACCTTTAAAAGCTCTAAAGACATGATAGATGCGATGAGCAAAGCCATGAATGGTATGGCGTATTACATTGTTATGGCATTCTTTTGTTCATTATTTATTGCTGCATTTAGTAAATCAAACCTAGGTGCTTTACTGGCAATTGAAGGGGCTCAAGTATTAAAAGCAATGGAGTTACCGAGCTCTGTAACGGTGGTAGGGATTATTTTCCTAACTGGTTTTGTAAACTTGTTTGTTGGTTCAAGCTCGGCTAAGTGGGCACTATTAGGTCCGGTATTTGTACCTATGCTAATGCAGCTCGGTATTTCGCCAGACTTAACGCAAGCAGCGTACCGTGTGGGAGATTCTAGTTCTAATATTATCACCCCGCTAATGCCATACTTCCCGCTGGTGGTGGTGTACTGTCAAAAATACGTTAAAGGCACAGGCATAGGTACGCTTATCGCGATGATGCTACCGTATTCAATCGCCTTTATGATTGGCTGGAGTATCTTTTTGCTAGGCTACTGGGCACTCGGTATCCCATTAGGACTTGATGCCAGTTACGTGTATCCCGCTGTGGCGCCTTAACAAATATATTCGCTATAACAAAGTAAAAGCCCTACCATGAACTGGTGGGGCTTTTTAGAACTTTAAATTAAGCATATTTATTTAATCGGATTAAATAATAACTCTCTTAGCTTGAGTGTGCATTGAGGGACTTAAAGTAAATGAATAACAATAAACAGATTAGCAGTGTATTTACATATTCATATTTTTGGATAGCTATAATTATACCGGTTGGCTTATCTTCTTTATTGATGAGTTTTATTTTTATAAACGATGGCCTATCAATTGAATGGCCGAATAAGAAAACCTTATCTGTTTTCTTAGAGTATATGAATGTTCCCTTATGGATTTTAGGTTCAGCATTACCTCTTGCTACTTTAGCAACCGCTAACTTTCGTGCATTACAGTTTCAATCTAATTTGAATTACCAGGAAAGAACAATAAAAAGGCAAGAATTTGAGCATAAAATAGATCTTTATCATAAAGAGTTAACTCTATTTAAAGAAAAATTCTCTGCAGTTATATTTAATGATAACTTTAAATGCATCCGACCTGAAGATGCTACATTAATTTTTACACGCTTTTATCCAAAACCAACAAAAAAAGAAGATCCATATTTCGAGATAGATATTGAGAAAATAGAATATATATATGAATTTATGAAACTATTCGAGGCTAAGGTTTTTGAATTCGGGAAAATAGCAAACACTAAAAGAAATAAGCTGAAGTTTATAAACTTATTGTTTCCAGACTTTTCGGAAGAGCAAAATATAGAACAAGAGAATTCTATAAATATATATACCTTAAAAATAATATATCTTTTAGGGATTATGGACGCGACTCTTTTACAAGTTTGTCATGTTATAGGTATTCGCCACTTTTCAATTCAAAAAGAGCCTATTACTTTAATTATAAAATTAATTATAGATATTTACGCATTACAAACTAGCTTTCTTGACGATGGAGAGTCTAAAAATAGCTTTTATTTCTCTCAAAAAAGACAAAGTACCTTAGTCGATATTTTAAATTTATGGATAAAATATAGTTCAATTTCTAATGTTAAGGCAGATGAATATACCGCTGACGACTTTCGACATGAGTGCTATATAACAGAAGTATTGAGAAGTCAGCCCAGATAGAAATTAATAATAATTGTAAATACATAAAATTTGATTTCTTATTAAAGAGTTATTCTTAATAAAGGTTAAATTATATTTTACGATTAATTTCTCAAGTTTTATATGTAGTTAAAAATTTAACGCCTAGCTGCTCAAACCTTTCACCTTGAACCTATTACCTTCAAATTCCAGACACAAAAAAACCTTGGCACTTTCGTGGCAAGGTTTTTTTTACTAAAGAATCGTTGCTTACTTAGCGGTGAAGCTAACTGGGCGACGTTCTTTACGAGGACCGCTACGCTTATCAGGGCGTTGGCCTTCTTTGTTAAAGCTACGCTTCTTGTCACCAGCAGGGCGTTCAGAACGCTCGCCGCGTGGCTCAGAAGGACCTTGATCTTGTGTTAATGTCATACCCATTGGGCGTTTACAAATAAACACTTTTTGGAAGTGATCAAGTACATCTTTAGGCATGTTTTGCGGCAATTGTACCGTACTGTGACTGTCGTGAAGACGAATGTCACCAATAAACTTGCTTGAAATGTCTGCTTCGTTAGCGATTGCGCCAACAATGTTCTTAACCTGAACACCATGTTCACGACCTACTTCGATACGGTATGTATCCATAGGGCCTGCATCACGACTGTTACGCTCGCGAGGTTTACGCTCAGCGCGCTCACCGCCACGTTCAGGGCGTTCGTTACGACGACCACGGTCTCCACGGTCATTGCTACGAGGATTACGATCATTACGTTCGTTACGCTCACGCGGTTGAATCTTAACTTCTTCAACTTTAATTGGTGATTGTTGCTGTGCTAAACACAGTAATGCACCCGCTAAGTCTTCAGGAGCCAGCTCAAGTTTTTGTGCCATGTTGGCAGCCACTTCATTGAAGAAAGTAATATCTTTGTTTTCAAGAGCAAGCGTAAGCTTTTCTTGTAATGCATTGATACGTTTTTCTTCAACGATTTTAGCTGTTGGTAATTCAACTTGTGCGATTTCAGATTTAGTATGACGAATGATATTTTTAAGTAAATAACGCTCGTTATGCTTAACGAAAAGAATCGCTTTACCAGTACGACCAGCACGACCTGTACGGCCGATACGGTGAACGTAGGCTTCAGAATCTTGTGGAATGTCGTAGTTGATAACTAAGCTTAAACGGTCTACATCAAGACCACGTGCCGCTACGTCTGTTGCAATAACAATGTTTAGCATACCGCTTTTTAAGCGATCAACCGTGCGCTCACGCGCTTGCTGGTTCATGTCACCGTTAAGTGGTGCTGCAGAGAAACCTTCGCGCTCTAATAACTCAGCAAGTTGCACTGTGTCGTTACGCGTACGTACGAAAACAATAGCACCTTCATATTGTTCAGCTTCTAAGAAACGAACAATCGCTTTGTTTTTATGAACATGGGCATTCCAAAACACTTGCTCAACTGATGATACAGTCGAGTTGCGCGCAGAAATATGAACCTGTTCAGGGTTATTCATATATTTGCTGCTGATGTTTTGAATTTGCTTAGGCATCGTCGCAGAGAAAAGACATGTTTGCTTTTCACGCGGCGTTTTTTCCATGATGCTTTCAACATCATCGATAAAGCCCATACGTAGCATTTCATCGGCTTCATCAAGTACAAGTGCTTGAAGAGCATCAAACTTGATAGTGCCACGGTTTATGTGATCGATTAAGCGACCCGGTGTAGCAACGATAATTTGCGCGCCACGACGAAGTGCGCTCAACTGGATGCTGTAGCTCTGGCCACCATAAAGTGCCAATACTTCAACACCACGAGTGTGTTTTGCATATTGTTCAAATGCCTCAGCAACTTGGATCGCAAGCTCACGTGTTGGTGTGAGTACAAGGATCTGTGGCTGTTTCACAGACGGGTCAATATTATTTAGTAATGGCAGTGCAAATGCTGCTGTTTTACCTGTACCCGTTTGTGCTAGTCCCAGTACGTCCTTTCTTTCTAGCAATAACGGTATACATTGAGCTTGGATTTCAGATGGTGTCTTGTAACCCAACTCTTCAACTGCCTTTAAAATTGCAGGAGAAAGATTTAGAGATTCAAACGTGACTGGTTCTGACATTAATACGCCTCAACGAATTTAAAGAGGCGCGCATTGTATAGGAAATGCGAGGCAAATGCTTGTATAAATTACAACTAATTTATATGTGTTTGATGTTGGTCGAAATTTAACCAGCTCAAGTTGTGCGTTAATTAAGCTGGTTAACAATATACCTACAAAATTACTGGTAAAGGCCTAGGTTTTCTTTGGCGTAGGCTTCAAATTCTGTAAAACCACCAATGTGTGTTTGGTCTACAAAAATTTGTGGCACAGTCGGGCATGGCTTGCCTGCAGACTTTTCTAAATCTTCTTTACTGATACCTTCTTTGATGATGTCGATGTAGCGGTATTTAAAATCATCGCGGTCATTAGCAAGTTGCTCTGCAACATCTTTAGCGCGAACACAAAAAGGGCAGCCTTCACGGCCAAAAATTACTGTTAACATAACGCTCTCCTCAAATTAATTAACCCTAGTGTAACTAATTTCATTATTTATTACAGTGCAAAAAAGCGATTATTGCGTTCGCTTTTTTTAGGGATTAAATAAAAATAAAAAATATTTTATAAAAAAATCTTGAAATAAAATTGTCCGCCCATAAATAGTTATTTGAGGACGCCTGATGGGTCTTCATCTAAACAGAACTATTTGAAAATTATATTATTTATTAAACTTTGCCGTTACTTGTTCAAACGAAAAGTATCAGCAAAATATCGCTTAAATATGAGGATATTATTATGCGTACAGTAGATTTATCACCCCTATACCGTTCATTCATTGGTTTCGATCATTTAGCATCATTAATGGATGCCGCTGCACGAACTGACAAGCAGCCAAGTTTTCCCCCGTACAACATCGAAGCGCTTGATAAAGACAAATACCGTATCACTATGGCAGTTGCTGGATTTAGTGAAGACGAGTTAAGCCTGCAATCTGAAAACAATACTTTAGTTGTATCAGGTACTAAAGCAGGTAAAGATCAAAACGATGAGCGCAAATTCATTCATCAAGGCATTGCCGAGCGTAACTTTGAACGTAAGTTTCAGTTAGGTGACCACGTTAAAGTACTTGGCGCAGATTTAGCCAATGGCTTATTGAGCATCGACCTTGAACGCGAAATCCCAGAAGCGCTTAAACCACGTAAAATTGAAATTGGCTCAGGCAATATGCTAGAAAGCAAATAGCTAAGCTAGCACACGTATTTTCCCTGTGAAAAGCCGCCATTTGGCGGCTTTTTGCGTTTATAGAGTTTCAATATGTTTAATGTAGTGCTGGGCTTGATCTAAAGTTTGTTGGCGTAATGATTCATCTTGTTTATCCCAATTACGATAAACCATGCCTATTCGTGGGTTTTTCTCAAGTCGCTCTCGGTGTTTGTGCATAAACTGCCAGTAAAGGCTGTTTAGCGGACATGCATCTTTACCCACTTTTTCTTTCACTTTGTATTGGCAGCTTTTGCAGTAGTCACTCATTTTATTTATATAGTTGCCGCTGGCCGCATAAGGTTTAGTGGCAATGATGCCATCGTCAGCAAATTGGCTCATCCCTCGGGCGTTAGGCATTTCTACCCATTCAATTGCATCGATATAAACACCTAAATACCATTCATCCACTTCATCAGGATTAATGGCGGTTAATAAACAAAAATTGCCTATTACCATTAAGCGCTGAATATGATGGGCATACGCGCTGTCTAAGCTTTGTGTTAATGAGTGGCTTAAGCAATTCATTTTTGTTTTACCATTCCAAAAATAACTCGGCAGTACACGAGTTGCATTAAGCTGGTTTTTGTTGGCGTAATCGGGCATGTTTTTCCAATACACGCCACGCACATATTCGCGCCAACCCAGTACTTGGCGAATAAAGCCTTCAACCTGAGAAATCGATATTTCATCTTGGCGTTGGTGGAACTCTTTAACAACACGGTCGATAACATAGCGAGGGGGTAAAATTTTGGCATTTAACGCAAACGATAACCGGCTGTGATAAAAGGTATCTTTATCAGGACATTGATCTGTCATTGCATCTTGAAACTGACCAAATCGAGGCAGTAAATGCGCACAAAAATGATCAAGCGCACTGATAGCTTGTTTACGGGTTGTTGGCCAGCTTAACTGAGTTTCTATTTGTCCAAAGTAATTTATTTTATGTTTATCTAAACGTTCAATAATGGCGCTAACATCATTTTTAAATAATTTTGGTTTGGGGATATCAGCTAAGTCGTTTTTTGAGAACTTATTACGGTTATTTGCATCAAAGTTCCATTGACCGCCGTGAGGTTTGTCATCCTCCATTAAAATATCGAACTGCTTACGCATTGCCCGATAAAAATGCTCCATGGTGACGTGTTTATCTTTTTTAAAGCGTTTGTCTATGTCGTTAAATGCCAATAAAAAGTGCTCGCTGTCACAGGCATTCACCGTTAACTCACTATTAGTCGCGAATTCGTGAAGTTGTGTTTTTAAACGGTACTCATCTGGGTATTGATATTCTATAGAGGTACATTCATGCTGCTTGGCTAAACGCGTTAAAAGAGCGGGTAAGTCATCATCGTCTTTGGTGTCATCTAGCGTGAGGTGTAATACATTGAAGCCAGCATCTTCTAGTGCATTAGCGAAGTTTTCCATGCATTTAAAAAAGGCTGATATTTTTTGCACATGGTGTTTAACATACTGTGCTTCTTGCATAAGCTCAGCAATTACAAATACGGTGTCGTCTGATTTGTCTTTAAACCACGAATGAGCAGGGTTGAGCTGATCACCTAAAATCAATTTTAGAGTGTTGTATTTTTTCATAATTAGCCAAAACTTATATTTATACGCTGTATTTGAAAAAGCGATCGATTTCTACATGTCGTTTTAATCATAGAGCAAAGCAATAAACAGCATTGCTTTTTTTATCAACTTATTACTTATTATGGTTGCTAATTTAGTGGCACATCCTTATAATAGCGGCCATTGTTTAGTAGGTTATAAAATTTACTAACAGCGATATTAAGTTATTAACTTTTTATCTATTGGCGCGGGATGGAGCAGTCTGGTAGCTCGTCGGGCTCATAACCCGAAGGTCGTTGGTTCAAATCCGGCTCCCGCAACCAATCTTAATAGTAGGTTTAAACTTACTACTTTATATCGCGCATTCTAAGTAATGCGCGTTTTGCGTTTAAGCTAATGAAGTTTAATTTGGTCAGGGTACTGACTCGCAACCAAGCTTGGCCCTAGGCCACACAGTTTTTGCGTTTTTTGGTGTGACGCCCCGCTTGGTTCGGGGCGTTGTTGTATCTGCACCGTTTGATTTAATGTTTATCGATTAAATCAAAATTTAAACTCAGTATTTTAGGGCTATAAGCCCTTTTTTTGTTTGTATGGAGGATTTTCGTGACAAAACTTGAACAAGATTTAGTAACCATGTTAACGCCTGCGGTAGAAATGCTAGGCTTTGAATTACATGGTCTTGAGTTTGTACAAGCGGGTCGCCATTCTACCTTAAGAGTATACATTGCTCATGAGGATGGAATTTCAGTTGACAACTGCGCCGATGCAAGTCGTCAAATTAGTGCGATTTTAGACGTCGAAGACCCGATTACAAACGAATATGATTTGGAAGTGTCGTCTCCTGGTGTTGATCGTCCATTATTCAAACAAGATCACTACGAGCAGGCGCAAGGAGAGGAAGTACGCGTGCGTACTAAGCTTCCACAAGACGGTCGCCGTAATTTTAAAGGCGACTTAATAGCAGTTAGCAGCGATATGATCACACTATCTAGCGATGGTGCAGAGCATTTAATCATGCTTAGTAACATTGAACGTGCGAACATAATCGCAAAGTTTTAATTCGAGTGCGAAGGAATAGGGCAAGCGAGGCATTACCCATGGCAAAAGAGATATTATTGGTTGCTGAAGCCGTTTCCAATGAGAAAGCGGTTCCAAAAGAAAAGATTTTTGAAGCTCTAGAGTTCGCATTAGCGACAGCGACAAAGAAAAAGCATGATGGTGAAATTGATGTACGTGTTGCAATTGACCGTAAAACTGGCGATTACGATACATTCCGCCGCTGGCAAATTGCTGCTGTATTAGAAGATGGTTCTTTAGAGAATCCATACAGCGAAATCACGTTAGAAGCTGCTCAAGTTGAAGAACCAGACTTGAAAATGGGCGACTACGTAGAAGAGCAGATTGAATCAATTAAATTTGACCGCATAACAACACAAATGGCTAAGCAAGTAATCGTACAAAAAGTACGTGAAGCAGAGCGTGCCTTAGTGGTTGAAGCGTACAAAGATCAGCAAGGCGAGCTAGTAACAGGTGTTGTTAAAAAAGCAACGCGTGATGCAATCGTTCTTGATTTAGGTAACAACGCAGAAGCGGTTATTTACCGTGACGACATGCTGCCACGTGAAAACTTCCGTCCAGGCGATCGTATTCGTGGTCTTCTATATGAAGTTAAACCAGAAGCACGTGGTGCACAGTTATTTGTAACCCGTTCTAAACCAGAAATGCTGATGGAATTATTCCGCATTGAGGTGCCAGAAATTGGCGAAGAAATGATTGAACTACGTGCCGCAGCTCGCGATCCAGGTTCACGCGCTAAAATCGCAGTTAAGTCTAATGATAAGCGTATAGACCCTGTAGGTGCGTGTGTTGGTATGCGTGGCGCACGTGTTCAAGCTGTATCGTCAGAACTTGGCGGCGAGCGTGTTGATATCGTTCTTTACGATGACAACCCAGCGCAGTTTGTTATTAACGCAATGGCACCAGCAGAAGTGGCTTCAATCGTAATGGATGAAGACACTCACTCAATGGATATTGCTGTTGAAGCTGATAACTTAGCACAAGCTATTGGTCGTAATGGTCAAAACGTACGTTTAGCAAGCCAGTTAACTGGCTGGGAATTAAACGTAATGACCGTTGATGAAATGCGCGCTAAGAACGAAGCTGAGTCAGATAAGTTAATTAACTTATTTACTGAAAACTTAGATATTGATGACGAGTTTGCGTCATTACTTATCAACGAAGGTTTCTCAACACTTGAAGAAGTTGCGTATGTACCTGCTTCTGAGTTTTTAGAAATCGACGGCTTAGATGAAGAAACAGTGGACGTATTACGTTCACGTGCAAAAGATGCATTAACAACGAAAGCCCTTAAAACGGAAGAAAGCTTAGAAGGCGCTGAGCCTGCTGAAGACTTACTTGCGCTTGAAGGCTTAGAGCGTCATTTAGCATTTGTTATGGCAAGCAAGGGTGTAGTAACACTTGAAGACTTAGCTGAGCAAGGCATTGATGAGCTTGTAGATATTACAGAGCTATCTTCAGAGAAAGCGGGCGAGCTAATTATGGCTGCACGTAATATTTGTTGGTTTGCAGACGAGTAATTTATTAACGGAGGTATTAGAGACTATGGCAGAAGTAAATGTTGAAAAACTAGCCGGTGATATAGGTACAACTGTTGATAAATTACTACAGCAGTTTTCACAAGCCGGTATTACCAAACAAGCAGGTGAGAATGTAACAGAAGCTGAAAAAGCAACGTTACTTGATCACCTAAGCAAGCAACATGGCGGTACTGGGTCTGAAGGTCCAGCACGCATGACATTGCAACGTAAGAGCAAAAGCACATTAAGTGTGACTGGCTCTACGGGTAAAGCAAAGGCAGTACAAGTTGAAGTTCGCAAAACACGCACTTACGTGAAAAAGAGTGCTGTTGAGCAAGAACAAGAACAGCAACGTCTAGCCGCTGAAGAAAAAGCGCGTCTTGAAGAGCAGCAAAAAGCTGCACAAGAAGCCGCAGAATTGAAAGCGAAACAAGAGGCAGAGCGTAAAGCGAAAGAAGACGCTGATCGTAAAGCCAAAGAAGAAGCTAAACGCAAAGCAGATGCAGAGCGTAAAGCGAAACAACAGCAGATGACCCCTGAGCAAAGTGCTAAGTCTGAGAAAGATCGCATCGAAGCTGAGCGTCTGCAAAAAGAAGCAGAAGAGGCCGCATTGAAGAAAGCTGAAGAAGAAGCGAAACGTCAAGCAGAAGAGGCAAGAAAGCTAGCTGAAGAGAATTCAGCACGCTGGAAGAAAGAAGAAGAAGAACGTAAGAAACGCGAAGAAACCGCGGATCACCACCTTACGACTTCAACTTACGCACGTGAGGCAGAAGATGTAGCTGATGCTCGCGAAGAGCAAGGCTCACGCCGTGCGAAGAAAAAGAAAAAAGCGCCAGCAAAAGATAAATTTGCAGCGTCTAAAGGTAAAAAAGGTAAGCTAAAAGCGCCAGCGTCATTACAGCACGGTTTCCAAAAACCAACGGCTGATGTTAAAAACGAAGTGCGTATTAGTGAAACAATTACAGTTGCTGAGCTTGCATCACGCATGGCTGTTAAAGGCGCTGAAGTTGTAAAAACAATGATGAAAATGGGTGACATGGTTACGATTAACCAAGTTATTGACCAAGAAACTGCACAACTTGTAGCAGAAGAAATGGGCCATAAAGTTATCATCGTTAAAGAAAACGAATTAGAGCAAACAGTACTAAATGACCGTCATGAAGATGGTAAATCTGAGCCACGTGCGCCAGTAGTAACTGTAATGGGTCACGTTGACCACGGTAAAACATCAACGCTTGATTACATTCGTTCAGCTAAAGTTGCTTCAGGCGAAGCCGGTGGTATTACACAGCACATTGGTGCATACCACGTTGAAACTAACGGCAACATGATCACTTTCCTAGATACTCCGGGTCACGCCGCATTTACATCTATGCGTGCTCGTGGTGCTAAAGCGACTGATATTGTAATCCTAGTGGTTGCAGCCGATGATGGTGTAATGCCACAAACTAAAGAAGCGGTACAGCATGCTCGTGCAGCTGGCGTTCCTTTAATCATTGCTGTTAACAAAATGGATAAAGAAGGCGCAGATCCAGACCGCGTTAAAAACGAACTAGCTCAGCTAGACGTTATTCCAGAAGATTGGGGCGGTGATACGCAATACGTTCACATCTCAGCTAAAACAGGTCTTGGTATTGATGATCTTTTAGAAGCTGTATTAATGCAATCTGAGCTGTTAGAACTAAATGCACCAACCGAAGGTATGGCTGCGGGTGTTGTTATTGAATCACGTCTTGATAAAGGCCGTGGACCAGTAGCGTCTATCCTTGTTCAATCAGGTACGCTTAACCAAGGTGACATTGTATTATGTGGTCTTGAGTATGGCCGTGTTCGTGCAATGCGCGATGAAAACGGTAAAGACATTAAATCTGCGGGTCCTTCTATTCCTGTTGAGATTTTAGGTCTTTCTGGTATTCCAGCAGCGGGTGATGAAGCGACAGTAGTTAAAGACGAGCGTAAAGCACGTGAAGTTGCACTTTACCGTCAAGGTAAATTCCGCGATGTTAAATTAGCGCGTCAGCAAAAAGCGAAGCTTGAAAACATGTTTACTAACATGACTGAAGGCGATGTATCTGAAGTTAACGTGGTACTTAAAGCAGACGTTCAAGGTTCAATCGAAGCAATTTCAGACTCACTAACTAAACTTTCTACTGACGAAGTAAAAGTGAAGATTGTTGGTTCTGGTGTAGGTGGTATCACAGAAACTGATGCAACCCTTGCTGCAGCGTCTAACGCAATTGTAGTTGGCTTTAACGTTCGTGCCGATGCATCAGCGCGAAAAGTGATTGACTCTGAAAACTTAGACCTTCGTTACTACAGCGTTATTTATGCGCTTATCGAAGAAGTTAAGCAAGCCATGTCTGGTATGCTTGCTCCTGAGTTTAAACAAGAGATCATTGGTCTTGCTGAAGTGCGTGATGTATTTAAGTCTCCAAAAATTGGCGCAATTGCTGGTTGTATGGTTACTGAAGGTACTATCAAGCGTAGCGCACCAATTCGTGTACTTCGTGATAACGTGGTTATTTACGAAGGCGAACTTGAGTCATTACGTCGCTTTAAAGATGACGTACAAGATGTTCGTAACGGCATGGAATGTGGTATCGGCGTTAAGAACTACAATGACGTTCGCGTTGGTGACCAAATCGAAGTATTTGAAACAGTTGAAGTACAACGTACTCTTTAATTGTTATTTAGGTGGTGTTGGACATTCAAGGTCGTACCTCGATAGCCCAACATAACCTATGCTAAGATTTTAAATGGGGGCTCAGCCCCCATTTGTGTATCCATTATTTAGTTAACTTATTATTGTTTTTCAATAAGTTATAATTTTAGGAAAGTGAAATGAGAGAATTTTCTCGCACTGATCGTGTTGCTCAGCAAATTCAAAAAGAAATTGCTGTGATTCTACAACGCGAAATTAAAGATCCGCGCTTAGGCATGGTGACAGTGTCTGCGGTAGAAGTATCGCGCGATTTATCTTATGCCAAAGTTTTTATCACCGTGTTTAACACTGAAGACGAAAATGCAGCAAAACAAAGTGCAAAAGTACTGAACGAAGCAACGGGCTATATCCGTTCGTTACTAGGTAAACGTATTCGCGCACGTATTATGCCAGAGCTTAAATTTGTGGTTGATAACTCATTAATGGAAGGGATGCGTATCTCTAACTTAGTGGACTCTATCATTCGTGAAGATAACGCTAAGCATGTTGATGATGAAACAGATAGCGAAGAAGGCACTAAAGACTAATGGCAAGACGCAGTAAAGGCCGTCCAGTTGATGGTATTTTGTTGTTAAACAAACCAGAAGGCATTTCATCAAACAAGGCATTACAGCAGGCTAAAGGTATTTATTTTGCGCAAAAAGCGGGGCACACAGGTGCGCTTGATCCGCTTGCGACCGGCATGCTGCCAATTTGTTTTGGTGAAGCGACTAAGTTTACCCAGTTTTTACTCGATACAGATAAAACCTATGTTGTTCGAGCTAAGCTAGGTGAACGTACTACCACATCAGACTCTGATGGCGAAGTGGTCGAAACTCGCGATGTGAATGTTACTTCCCAATTACTAAGCGAAGAGATTGCTAAGTTTTTAGGTGAGTCAGACCAATATCCATCAATGTATTCAGCGCTTAAATATGAAGGTAAACCTTTATATAAATATGCGCGTGAAGGCATAGAAGTTCCTCGCAAATGTCGAAAAATTAACGTATTTAGCTTAACGCTTGATGAGTTTGATGAGCAAGCTAACGAAATACAAATGACCGCACATGTATCTAAAGGTACGTATATTCGTACTATCGTTGATGATTTAGGTGAAAACTTAGGCTGCGGCGCGCATGTGATTATGCTGCATCGTAGTGCTGTAGGGCATTACCCTGCAGATAAAATGGTCACACTTGAGCAGTTAGAAGTGTTATTAAATCAAGCGAAAGAACAAGACGTTGCGCCTTCCACTTACCTTGACGAACTATTATTGCCAATGGATACCGCGTTAGTTGATTTACCCGTTGTGGAAATTACTAAAGAGCAGGGAATGGCATTTAGCCATGGTCAAGCTGTGGTGTTGGGTAAAGCCCTGCCTGAAGGTGCAATAAAGGTACTGGCTGACGGAATATTTATTGGTACGGGCGAACGTAATCCTGATGGCCATTTAAAATCAAAGCGCGGCTTGTCTAATCAACAACCAGAGTAAAGTTTAACTTGTAGTTATGCTGATAATTGGTAGAATACGCCCGCTTAATCGTTTTGGCTGAATTAGTGATCGGCTAAAGCACCTATTAAATTTAACTTTTGGAGTTATTATGTCACTAAGCAATCAAGAAAAAATCGATATCATTGCTAAATTCGCACGCGCTGAAGGCGACACTGGTTCACCTGAAGTACAAGTAGCATTACTTACTTTTGATATCAACAAGCTTCAAGGTCACTTTGCTGATCACAAGCATGACTTCCACTCACGTCGTGGTCTGCTTCGTAAAGTAAGCACTCGCCGTAAACTGCTTGATTACCTTAAAGGTAAAGATATCTCGCGTTACACTGCGTTAATCAAAGAGCTTGGCCTACGTCGCTAAGAACTTGATTATCAAAAGGGGAGCTTTTTAGCTCCTTTTTTTGTGTCTAAATTTTCTCGATTTCCCCAGTACGTCTCAGTAAACTCCTTGAAATATCTAATAAAAGCCATACTATTGTCATTCACAAAGCGAATGTTTTTGGCATTGCTGCAAGCACTATTTTATCTCGGTGCTAAGCTCGCAATTTTACCTGACTTTGTTATATACTATGGCGCGTAGATAAAAAGGTTTATTTACGGTTATTTACATCATTGCCAATTGTAGTACTTAATTGATTTCCAACTGAATACAATTATGTACTGTAATTGGTACTTTGATGAAAACTTAATTAATACTAAAAATACATTTAAGGAATATTTTAAGTGCAAGCAATTATAAAAGAATTTCAACTAGGTCAACACACAGTGACACTAGAAACAGGTGCTATCGCTCGTCAAGCAGACGGCGCAGTACTAGCAAGCATTGGCGATACGTCAGTACTAGTAACGGTTGTTGGTAAGCGTGAAGCTCAACCAGGTCAAGATTTCTTCCCACTAACAGTTAACTACCAAGAGCGTATGTACGCTGCGGGTCGTATCCCAGGTGGTTTCCTTAAGCGTGAAGGTCGTCCTAACGATGGCGAAACACTTATTGCACGTCTTATTGACCGTCCAATTCGTCCACTTTTCCCTAATGGTTTTGTAAACGAAGTACAAGTTATCGCTACAGTTGTTTCTGTAAACCCTGAAATCCAACCTGATATGGTTGCGATGATTGGTACATCAGCAGCACTTGCTATCTCTGGTATCCCGTTCAGCGGTCCAATTGGTGCATCACGTGTTGGTTACATCAACGGTGAATACGTACTTAACCCGACACTAAAAGAGCTTGAAGAGAGCCAACTTGATTTAGTAGTTGCGGGTACTGATAACGCAGTACTTATGGTTGAATCAGAAGCAGACGTACTTGCGGAAGACGTAATGCTAGGTGCGGTTGTATACGGCCATGAGCAATCACAGTCTATCATCAATGCAATCAACGAATTTAAAGCAGAAGCAGGCAAACCTACTTGGGATTGGACTGCACCTGAGAAAAACGTTGCATTAGAAGAGAAAGTAGCAACACTTGCTGCTGATAAAGTAGGCGAAGCTTACCGTATTACTGATAAAGTAGCGCGTAAAGAAGCATTAACTGCTGCAAAAGATGCGGTTGTTGAAGCACTAACAAGCGAGCTTGCTGAAGGCGAAACACTTGATAAGCAAGAAGTAGGTAAAGTATTCGGTTCACTTGAGAAGAAAATCGTTCGTGGCCGTATCGCTGCTGGCGAAAAACGTATCGATGGTCGTGAACCAGATATGATCCGTGCTCTAGATGTAATGACGGGTGTACTTCCACGTACTCACGGCTCTGCAATCTTCACACGTGGTGAAACACAAGCATTAGTAACAGCAACACTTGGTACAGAACGTGATTCACAGTTAATCGACGACTTAACTGGCACGCACAAAAACCACTTTATGCTTAACTACAACTTCCCTCCATTCTGTGTAGGTGAAACGGGTTTTGTTGGTTCTCCTAAGCGTCGTGAAATCGGCCACGGTAACCTAGCTAAGCGTGGTATCCAAGCAGTAATGCCAACATTGACGGAATTCCCATATTCAATCCGTGTTGTATCTGAAATTACTGAATCAAATGGTTCATCTTCAATGGCATCGGTTTGTGGTACGTCTCTAGCGCTTATGAACGCGGGTGTTCCAATTAAAGCCTCTGTTGCGGGTATCGCGATGGGCTTAGTTAAAGAAGAAGAAAACTTTGTTGTTCTTTCAGATATCTTAGGTGATGAAGATCACTTAGGTGACATGGACTTTAAAGTAGCGGGTACAACTAACGGTATCACTGCTCTACAAATGGATATCAAAATTGAAGGTATCACACAAGAAATCATGCAAATCGCGCTTAAACAAGCGAAAGCTGCACGTTTACACATCCTAGGTGTGATGGACGAAGCGATTTCTGCACCTTCTGAAGAACTGTCTATGTTTGCTCCGCGTATTTACACGATGCAAATCCCACAGAAGAAAATCGCTGAAGTTATCGGTAAAGGTGGCGCGACTATCCGTCAGCTTACTGAAGAAACTGGCACTACGATTGAAATCGGTGATGATGGCACAATCAAGATTGCTGCCACAGACGGTGAAAGTGCAGCAAATGCAATTAGCCGTATTGAGCAATTAACTGCTGAGCTTGAAGTAGGTACTATCTACGAAGGTAAAGTGGTACGTATCGTTGATTTCGGTGCGTTTGTAAACATTCTTCCTGGTAAAGATGGCCTAGTGCATATCTCACAAATCAGCACTGAGCGTGTTAACAACGTTGCTGATCACCTTAGTGAAGGTCAAGAAGTTAAAGTTAAAGTACTAGAAGTAGACCGTCAAGGCCGTGTACGTCTAAGTATTAAAGAAGCAATGGAATCAGCAGCACCTGCAGCTGACGAGTCTAAAGACGCGTAATTGCTAATCTTTCATCCAGATAATTACTGGATAGTATAAAAAGGGGCTGTTTAGCCCCTTTTTTTATGCTTTAATGTTAGCAATAAATTGTGTTCATCATACTCAACACATAACAGGAATGAACCTTACAAGACAGCTTATGTCTTATCTATTTGCTACTTACCTCGGTATTAAGGATTTTAATGAGACTTAAACATTTAGCCTTGGCATCTTTTGCTATTTTGTCTTTAAGCGCTTGTCAGGCTACTACTAAACCCACTGCAATTATTAATGTGCCATTTACTGCACCGCTTGCATCAGATTTTAGAAATGAAATTGCCATTGCACGTTTTTCAGAGCTATTAAACAGAGCAGACTTGAGTACAGAGCAACAAGCAAAGCTCTATTATGACCGTGGAGTACTGTTTGATAGCTTAGGTATGACGACTTTATCGCGAATTGATTTTAATCGAGCGGTTAAGCTCAAGCCCGATTTGGCTGAAGTTTATAACTTTTTAGGTATTCAGCATACTTTGATGCAGCAATACGAAAAAGCATACGAGTACTTTGACTCAGCCATTGAGCTAGACCAAGAGCATGAATATGCGTATTTAAATCGTGGTATTGCCTTGTACTATGGTGATAGAGCGACGCTTGCAAAAGATGACTTTAAAACATTCTTGGAGCGCTCTCCTAACGACCCTTATCGTGTGTTGTGGCTTTATTTAGCCCAAGCGGCACAAGATAAAACTGCGGCACTTGCTGCGTTAAAAGCCAATTCAGCAGCTCTTGATGAAAATGAATGGGCGTATCAGCTTATTGCTTTGTATGTGGGTGATATGAGTGAACAAGCCTTTTTTTCAGGCATAGCCGATGGTGTCAGCTCACAACAAGAATATGCTCAGCGTTTATGTGAGGCTTATTTTTACTTAGCTAAACAGCACCAAGCCGCAGGTGAGCTGGGTATTGCGACTGACTACTTTAGGTTGGCGTTGGCCACGAATGTGCATGAATTTATTGAATATAAGTACGCACGTTTAGAGCTTGAGTTGATGGCCAGTGAAAGCGCTGGCTAACTTTTTTAAATTAAGCGTTTTATTACTGTGCACTAGCTTTATTAGCAGCTCGAGTAATAAACAAAATAGCATTGGCTTTTGGCAAGTATTACATGCCAAAGCCAATGTAATTGACAGTTACTGGCAATTTCCTCGTTACTTTGCAAACCACATTTTGCAATTACCTACCACAGCCTTAGCAACCTTAGCCCGCAATAAAATAGCACATGCTCAATATGGCTATGGGTTGTCATTATTAAGCAATAATCAAACTGAAACGGCTAAGCTATTCTGGCAAGCAAGCTTAGATAAAATAACACTTGCACAACAAGCAAAGCTCGCCGATTTGTTATTCTCTCAAAAACGCTGGCAGGATTTAGCGCTATTAAAAAATCAAAATAAGCTTCCTAAAGGCGATACCTTTTATCACCTGCAATTACAGCAACAAGCACCCATAGAAAAGTTAAGTAAATCATTTATGAATAAGTTAGGGTTTTTGGTTGCAAGCGAGCAAATTGCGATACAAAAGCAGTGTACATTTAATGTGTTAATGCTGAGCGATCACCGTGATGGATTATACAGACTCAATCAATTTCGTAACGCGTACTTAGAAAACCCAGAGCCTAGCCCCAATACCTTTTGTTTTTCAAAACCAGTTTATGTGGGTAATACAATTAGCTGCAATAGTACTGAATCCAAACGTGCGAAGTGCGATTGGCAGCAATCATCGCTTAAAAAGCAGCTTCCCGCTGAGTTTGATTTTGCCGTTATGATGCCCAAACAAGGTACTGCCAATGTAAAAAATGGTTTAATGCATATTAATTCACAGGCTAGCTACGCGGTGTTTTTACATGAATTAATGCACTTTAATGGCTTTGAGGATGAATATGCTTTACCGGTAAAAAAGCAAGCGTGGCTATGTCAGCTTGAGGGGTTGGTTGCCCCCAACTTATTTATTGCAAAAAAGTCAGATGCTCCCAAAGGGTGGCACAAAAGCCAGAGTTGCCAACAAGGTGGTACAGCCTATAAGCCCAGCGCAAAGTGGTCGATTATGCAATATCAGCAGTTAGGGCTATCTGCGCAATACCGCATGTTGTGGCAAACCCACATAGCACTCAATGC
Organism: Pseudoalteromonas sp. SK18; assembly: GCF_001974855.1. Classification (GTDB taxonomy): domain Bacteria; phylum Pseudomonadota; class Gammaproteobacteria; order Enterobacterales; family Alteromonadaceae; genus Pseudoalteromonas. The sequence goes on from NZ_MTQB01000005.1 coordinate 152,720, forward strand.
TCATTTATTTATTCGCTTTTAGTGATTAAATACTCGGCTGTAAACTGTTCAAAAGCTGAGCTTGTTTTGCCTCAGTTCATTAATTTATAGGCATTTTTGTTTGATTATTATCCCGCTAGTGGCGCTTTCTATAGACAAAAACTGCGTTTATCAGTATAACTGTACGTATTAATGTTGTTAAAAAACAGACATAAAACGTATACCCAAGTCACTTTGGTATTTAATAATAACAAGTAGCGAATTGATAAACTTTATGATTCAAAAAGGCCCTTCATTATGACTTTGCTCTGGATACCCCTGTTATCCTTATTAGGCAGTGTTATTTCTGCATGCACCGGCAAACTTTCTCGAAATCAGGCAACGAGCCTAACGGCTATTGCGCCATTAGCCGCGCTTGCAATTACACTTTATCATGCGCCCGCTGTTCTTGCGGGAGAAACTATTCGTTTTAGCGCGCAGTGGATACCAGCCTTAGGGTTAGATATTTCCTTGCGCTTGGATGGATTGAGTTTACTGTTTTTATTTATGATTTTAGGAATAGGGCTACTGGTGATCTTGTATGCCCGTTATTATCTAAGTCAAAATGATTCACTGCCAAAGCTATTTAGCTATTTAATGTTATTTATGACCGCCATGCTAGGCATTGTTATGTCAAATAATGTAATTCAGTTATGGGTGTTTTGGGAGCTAACGAGTATTAGCTCGTTTTTGTTAATCAGTTACTGGTGGCATAAATCAGAGGCGCGCAAGGGGGCGCGTATGGCATTAGCGGTAACAGGTGCCGGTGGTTTAGCCTTACTGGGTGGTTTAATGTTGTTAGGCGACATTGTTGGCAGTTACGATTTAGACACCATTTTAGCCAGTAAAGCGATTATTCAATCTCACGACTTATATGAATTGGCATTGGTATTAGTTTTACTAGGTGCTTTTACTAAATCTGCACAATTCCCGTTTCATTTTTGGTTACCGCACGCTATGGCTGCACCTACGCCAGTTAGTGCGTATTTACACTCTGCCACTATGGTAAAAGCGGGTATCTTTTTACTTGCGCGTTTTTATCCCGCATTAGCGGGTACCGATACTTGGTTTTTATTAGTCGGTTTGACCGGTTTAACCACGCTATTATTTGGCGCTTATATCGCGTTATTCAAACATGATTTGAAAGGCTTATTAGCCTATTCAACGATTAGTCATTTGGGCTTAATTACGTTATTACTTGGTCTAGATACACAGCTTGCAACCGTTGCCGCTATTTTTCATATTATTAACCATGCGACGTTTAAAGCGTCGTTATTTATGGCAACCGGTATTATTGACCATGAAACCGGTACCCGTGATATGCGCAAACTCAATGGCATGTGGCGCTACTTACCGTATACAGCCACCCTGGCGATGGTCGCTGCTGCCGCTATGGCCGGTGTACCGTTATTAAATGGTTTCTTATCAAAAGAAATGTTCTTTGCTGAAACACTGCATCAGCAAGTACTTGGTTCTATGTCGTGGTTAATTCCGGTGCTGGCAACCGTTGCAGGTGCTTTATCTGTGGCGTATTCATCTCGCTTTATTCATGACGTGTTCTTTAATGGTGAACCGATAGACTTACCACGTACCCCTCATGAGGCGCCACGTTATATGCGTGTGCCAATCGAAATTTTAGTTGTACTGTGTATTTTAGTGGGTATTTTTCCACACTTTGCAGTAGATGGTATTTTATCGGCTGCGTCATTGGCGGTGCTTGGCCAAGCTATGCCTGAGTACAAGCTAACTATTTGGCATGGTTTCAATTTACCATTACTGATGAGCGGTATGGCGGTGATTGGTGGTTTATTTATTTACGTTAATCGTAAGTACTTGTTTCAATTTCAAGCATCTCTGCCACCTTTTAATGCGAAAAAAATATTCGAGCGCTTTTTAGCGGTTGTTGTTAATTGGTGTCAAAACAAAATCCAATCAACTGAAAACGGCTCATTACAACGCTATGTATTTATTATGTTAGGCGTTGTATTACTTGCCTCAGGTTGGCCATTATTTGAAATGAAACAGCTAGCTGGCAGTGTGCCTAATACACCGGTTGACATTCAAAACGCAATTGGTGCAGGGCTACTCATAATAGGCGCAATTGCTACCGTTATTTGGCATCGAATTCGAATGGTGTCGTTATTAATGCTGTCGATTGTGGGTTTAATGGTGTCTGTAGCGTTTACCCGTTTTTCAGCGCCTGACTTGGCTTTAACGCAACTTACAGTTGAAGTAGCCACTATTATACTATTAATGTTGGCACTGTTTTTCTTACCACAAAGTACGCCGAGAGAATCTAGCTCGTTGCGCATTTTACGTGATGTGGTTATTTCCTCTACCGTAGGGGTGATTATTGCTAGTATTTGTTACGCTTTACTGACTCGACCGCTTGATTCAATTTCTGAGTTCTTTATTGCTAACGCCAAAATAGGCGGTGGTGGTACTAACGTGGTTAACGTTATTTTGGTTGATTTCAGGGGCTTTGACACCTTAGGCGAAATTACCGTGTTAGGTATTGCTGCACTAGGTATATTTAAACTGCTATCAAGAATTCCACTTTATATGCCTGCAAGCGATAGTGAAGGGCGTCCATGGTCTAAAGATCGTCATCCTATTTTATTGGCTTGTATTTCACAAAGCTTACTGCCATTAGCGTTATTAGTGTCAGCTTATATATTCTTACGTGGTCACAACTTACCTGGTGGTGGGTTTATAGCTGGTCTCGTAACCTCTATAGCCTTTATTTTACAATATATGGCACATGGTACTGCGTGGATAAATGAACGCTTTGATGTTAACTATCGCAAAATTATTGCATCAGGCATTGCTATCGCCATGTTCACAGGTGTGGGAAGTTGGTTCTTTGACAAGCCATTTTTAACTACCTGGTTTGATTACTTTGATATTCCGTTTGTTGGTAAAACAGAGCTTGCCAGCGCCATTGTATTTGATTTGGGCGTGTACTTAACCGTTGTTGGCGCTACGCTGATGATCCTTGCGAGCTTAGGTAATATGACAGCGAACGCAGAGAAAGAAGAGGTAAATATTTAATGGAACTGTTATACGCATCTTGCGTTGGCGTGCTAGTCACCTGTGGCGTGTTCTTATTATTAAGAGCGCGCACATTCCCTGTGGTATTGGGGCTGACAATGATTTCTTACGCGGTTAATTTGTTTTTATTCTCATCAGGGCGCTTAACAATTAATAAAGCCGTGGTACTAGGAACGGGCGCTGATTATGCCGATCCGCTGCCACAAGCCTTAGTGTTAACAGCCATTGTAATTGGCTTTGCGATGACTGCGTTTGTGGTTATTTTATCTATTCGTGGCCGAGCAGATTTAGGTAACGATCACGTTGATGGCAGCCTAACCAGAAGTAAACGCAAGGAGAGAAAATGATTCAGCATTTAGCATCTTTGCCTATTTTACTGCCAATGTTAGCAGCAATTATTTTGTTGCTTCCACCGTGTGGCAAAAGTTTATTTGCACGTCGATTAACGTCTAGTTTAATGGCTATTTTAACCTTTGCAGTCACGGTATTACTGCTGGTTCAGGTTAAAGATAACGGTATTATTGTTTATGCAATAGGTAACTGGTCTGCACCATTTGGTATTGTACTGGTTGCAGATATGCTCTCGACCTTGTTAGTTACCTTAACCGCCTTTTTGGGTGTTGGCGTGGCTTTATATGGCTGTGCTGGTGATGATGAACAAGGTAGCTTTTTCCATCCTTTAATCCATTTTTTGATATTAGGGGTAAATGGTGCATTTTTAACGGGCGATTTATTTAACGTCTTTGTATTTTTTGAAGTGTTATTAATTGCCTCTTATGCGCTATTAATGCACGGTGGCGGCAAGCCCAAAACGCGCGCAGCGCTGCATTATGTTATTTTAAATTTAGTCGGTTCAAGCGTGTTTTTAATTGGTTTAGGTATTTTATACGGAGTATTAGGTACTTTAAATATTGCAGATATGGCTAATAAAGTACCGCAGCTAACCGGTGACGATGTTTATTTAGCAAAAGCAGGCGGATTACTATTACTCGTTGTATTTGCACTTAAAAGTGCATTATTACCATTGCATTTATGGTTACCAAACGCCTATGCAAGTGCTACACCTGTGGTTGCCGCACTCTTTGCGATTATGACCAAAGTCGGTGTTTACGCAACCTTACGTGTATATACGGTGATTTTTGGTGAACAAGCAGGCGAACTTGAACATATGGCGCAGTCTTGGTTATGGGCACTGGCTATTGCCACCATAGTGATTGGTGCAATAGGGGTGTTAGCCTCACAAGATTTACGCAAGCTTACCGCTAATTTAGTACTTGTCTCTGTGGGGACCTTAGTGGCATTAGTGGCATTACAAAACATAAATGCCACCGCTGCATTGCTTTATTATTTAGTGCATTCAACGTTAGTGACTGCGGCGTTATTTTTACTCGCTGATTTAATTGCAACACAACGGGGTAAAGCTGGCGACCGACTAGTCGGTGGGCGAGCAGTAAAACAACCATTCTTATTGGGGGCATGTTTTATTATTGCCGGTTTAACCGTCATTGGTATGCCACCATTTTCGGGCTTTGTTGGCAAAATTTGGATTTTAAAAACCACATTAAATAGTGAGCAAGCACTGGTGTTTTGGCCTGTTTACTTAATTATGAGCCTAGCGCTTATTGTGGCTATATCACGTGCGGGTACAAGTTTGTTTTGGGAACGTAAAGACAAAACAGGTGATGCTAGCGATGTTGCTAATGCCCATCCGCTACAAGTAACCGTGTTAGTTGGTTTATTAGTAAGCTCAATACTACTGGTTGTTTTTGGTGACGTGGCAACACAATACGCACTCGAAGCGGCAGCACAACTTCACGATATTAGTGGTGGTATTAATGCGGTACTTAAGGGAGGTATGTAATGCGCTTACAAGCTCGTTTTCGTTGGTTACCTACGCCGTTTCGTAGTCTGTTTTTATTTATAGTATGGCTATTATTAAATAACAGTGTGTCGGTAGGGCATATTATATTAGGAGCGATATTAGCATTGTTAATACCGTTATTTAGTATGTCATTTAGAGATCCGCAACCGCTGATACTAAAGCCTGGGCTGGCATTTAAGCAGTTACTGATCGTACTTTACGATATTATTGTGGCTAATTTGCAAGTAGCATTATTAATTCTAGGCCCTTCAAAAAATCTGCGTCCAGGCTTTGTTAAAGTGCCTATAGATCTAATGCATGAAATGCCAATTACTATTTTAGCCAGCTGTGTGTCTTTAACGCCGGGTACGGTAAGTGCCGAGGTTTACCCGCTGATTAAATCGCTTAATGAAGACGATGAACCGGTACAGCGATATTTATTAATTCACGTGTTAGATTTAGATGATGAGCAAGCGCTTATTAAACAAATTAAAGCACGTTACGAAGCTCCCCTAAAGGAGATATTTCAATGTTAGATACAGTATTACTGATTGTTTTTTCAATGGTTGGATTGTCGTTATTACTTAATCTATGGCGACTTATTATTGGCCCATCAGTTCCAGATCGTATTTTAGCGCTAGATACTATGTACATTAACGTGATTGCACTGATTATTTTATACAGTATTAGTATGGGTACGGGGTTGTACTTTGAAGCAGCCTTACTTATTGCCATGCTTGGGTTTATAAGTACGGTAGCAGTATGTAAGTATTTACTTCGTGGCGACATAATTGAGTAAGGTATTAAAATGATAAGTGAATGGATCGTATCAATATTGCTGCTGTTAGGTGGGTTATTTATTTTAATTGGCTCAATTGGCTTAATTAAATTACCTGACTTTTTTATGCGTTTACATGGGCCAACGAAAGCGACGACTTTAGGTATGGCGAGTATTCTTACCGCTGCTATGGTATTTTTTGCTAATTCAGTCAGTGGCTTAAGTGTAAAAGAAATATTAATCACTATATTTTTATTAATCACTGCACCTATCAGTGGCTACATGCTGATTAAAACCGCAATTCATCATAAGCTTAAAGCCAAAGAGGGAACAAAAGGACTCGATAATATCGAAAAAGATTAGCTTTGAGCACAAACGATTAAAAGCCGAATAAACGTGTGTTATTCGGCTTTTTTGTTTTTTGCTTGTCCCCATTTACAACACTTGTTGAACATGTAAGTATGACGCTAATTCAAATACAAAAGGATATTAATATGGGTAAGGTAATACTGCTTTCACTTTTAATTTTTTCAACTAACTTATATGCAGCGCAAACTGCCAAACAGCAAAAAATTGACGAGCTGGTAGAGGTGATGAACATGGACGCCATGGTTGACTCTATGTATGCGCAAGTTGAGGGCATGATGCAAAATATGTCGGTGCAAATGGGCGTAAAGCCAGATGAGAAAGCAATTTTCGACAAGTATTATGCTGATATGACCGAGGTATTAAAAACAAAAATGAGCTGGCAAAAAATGCAGCCGATGATGATTAACCTCTACGATAAACAGTTTACTGAACAAGAAATTAGCGACATGCTGGCTTTTTATAAGACTGAATCAGGGCAGGCCATTTTAAAAAAAATGCCACAGGTAATGCAAGAATCAATGCAAATGTCGCAGGCTTTAGTGCAAGACGCAATGCCTGAAATTCAAGCTATTGCTGGTGAGCTTGGTGAAGCACTTAAACAATCGCGAAGCGAAGTAAACTAAGCAAGTAACCCTCAAATTTAGCAGTCATTCTATGGTGGCTGCGCTTATCTTTACTTTCTTCCCCCACCCCAGTCGTGTGTTTAATTAATTGTTGACCTATGTGTCACACATAGGTTTATCATGTTGTCATTAAATAACCAGAGGTTTAATGATGTACGTAAAGCAATTAGCTAAAACACTGGGGGTAACCCAAGACACGGTGCGCCATTACACGCGAATAAAACTGCTTAATCCTATTCGTAGTCAGCACAATGGTTATCAAGTGTATACCGCAGCGGATCAGCAACGTTTAAAGTTTATTATTAGTGCCCGTCAACTTGGTTTTTCAATAAAAGATATTCAACAAATTATTGCACAGTCAGAGCAAGGGCAGTGTCCTTGTCCGCTAACACGACAATTAATAGCAAAGCGACTAGAGGAAACAGAGCAGCACTTTCAAGAAACACTTAAATTACGCACGCGAATGCAAGCGGCGGTTAAACAGTGGGATAAATCGCCTGATGGGGCTGTAAGTGCCGATATATGTAGCTTAATAGAGACCTTTGTTGATCCGATCTCTGAAGTTAAAAATACTAAGGAAGCGTTATGAGTAATGAATCCACCACGCAAAACTTTATGATTGAAGGCGCAAATTGCGGTAGTTGCGTAGCTAAAATAGAGAAAGCGCTGAAAAATGTAAAGGGTGCACAGCGCGTTGAAATGAACTTTGCCGATCGAACTGTGCAAGTAGAAGGTTGTGCAAAGGCTAAGCAGCTAATGCAGGCTGTCGCCGAAATAGGCTATCAAGCTAAACCTATGAATAGTGACTCTCAGCAAGACGCCCTAGATGAAAAAGCCGAAGCTGATAACGCGCACTACAAAAAGCTCATGCGCAATATGGTATTGGCATTAGGTTTGGGTGCGCCATTAATGCTTTATGGTTTAATTTTTGATATGAGTGTCACCACCCAAACTCAGCGCATTGGCTGGTTTATTGTTGGAGTGATGACGTTGGTGGTAATGGCTGTGTCGGGTAAGCAGTTTTATACTGGCGCGTGGCAGTCATTTAAAAATCATACAGCGAATATGGATACTTTGATTGCGCTTGGTACGGGTACAGCCTGGCTATATTCAATGGTGGTGGTGATCATGCCAAGTATATTACCTGAGGTGGCTAGACACGTTTATTTTGAAGCCTCAGCGATGATCATAGGCTTAATTAGTCTTGGCTTAGCTTTTGAAGTAAAGGCGCGAGGGCGCACCTCTGAGGCGATTAAACGCTTAATTGGTTTACAACCTAAAACTGCACGAGTGATCCGTGATAACCAAGAGCAAGATATCGCTATAAGCCAAGTTGTAAAAGGCGATGTGGTTCGTGTGCGCCCTGGTGAGAAAATTTCAGTCGATGGAGATGTCATCGAAGGCAGTAGTACACTAGATGAATCAATGCTCACTGGTGAACCTATGCCAGTTAATAAAGGTGAGGGCGATAAGGTTGTTGCTGGTAGTATAAATAAAAGTGGTACTTTGTTGTTTAAAGCAACTCATATTGGCAGTGAAACCACCTTAGCGAACATTATTAATATGGTTAAACGTGCGCAAAACTCTAAGCCTTCAATTGGGCGCTTAGCCGATGTTATTTCAGGTATATTTGTACCTACAGTGATGATTATTGCGGTGCTAGCAGGTTTAGCATGGCTTAACTTTGGCCCACAGCCAAGCATTGCTTATGCGGTTGTTGCAATAACCACGGTTTTAATCATTGCTTGCCCGTGTGCGCTGGGTTTAGCTACACCGATGTCAATTATGGTCGGCATAGGTAAAGCTGCTCAGTCGGGTATACTCATTCGTAACGGTGAAGCGCTGCAAACTACAGCTAAAATAACCACCATGATCTTAGATAAAACGGGCACTATAACTGCCGGTAAACCAACCGTGACAGATGTGGTCACGTTCAACCAAAGCGACAGCACCGAGGTGCTAAAGTTAGCAGCCAGCCTTGAAAGTGGTTCTGAACATCCATTAGCCGAAGCGATTGTTAATTTCGCTAAAAATAAAAACATCACCCTTGAAAAAGTCAGTGATTTTAATGCTGTGACCGGACAAGGTGTGCTTGGTACTATTAATGAGCAAAACCTGTTGTTTGGCAATCAGGCGCTGATGAAAAGCCACAGTATAGATATTGCAAAGGCAATACCGCAGGCGGAGCAGCTTGCTAGCACTGCTAAAACGCCGATGTACTTTGCTATTGGCAATCAATTACATGCCATAATTGCGGTTGCCGACCCAATAAAAGAAGATTCAGCTGAAGCTATTAAACGCTTACAAAATAAAGGTATTCAGGTGGTTATGCTGACAGGCGATAACCAAGCGACCGCTAAAGCCGTTGCCAGCAAAGTCGGTATTACAGACTTTATAGCGCAAGTAATGCCAGATGATAAAGCCAGTGAAGTGACTAAGCGCCAATCTCAAGGTGAAATTGTAGGCATGACTGGCGATGGTATAAATGATGCGCCAGCGTTGGCACAAGCCGATGTTGGATTTGCCATTGGCACTGGTACAGATGTAGCTATTGAAAGTGCGGATATAACGCTGATGCGAGGCTCGCTTCATGGCCTTGCAGATGCGATAGCTGTAAGTGGTGCAACCATAACTAATATAAAGCAAAATTTGTTTGGTGCGTTTATTTATAACATTGCAGGTATTCCGGTTGCTGCAGGGCTGTTGTATCCGTTTTTTGGTTTACTACTAAACCCAGTCGTAGCAGGGGCGGCAATGGCTTTGTCATCGCTTACGGTGGTTACTAATGCCAACCGATTACGTTATTTTAAACCGAGTAAATCGTAATTTTCTTTGGGGGTCTTCATTATGTTATTAATTAATTTATTAGGCGTTTTACTTATTGTCGCTATTATTTATTGGTTTTGGTGGTATGAGCCAAATAAAGTAAACAGTGATAGCAATCAAATAACCATTACGGTGAGTAACGGCGTGTATTCACCAGCGTATATTAAGGTGGCAGCGAATACGCCTCTGACTCTGAACTTTAATCGACAAGACAGTTCTCCTTGCGCTGAAACAGTGATTTTCCCCACCCTTGAACTCAGTGAAACGCTAAGCATGGGTGAAAATGCACCTATTGAGATACCTGCGCTTGATGCCGGCGAATATGCCTTTCATTGCCAAATGCAAATGTATAAAGGTAAGTTATTGGTTTATTGATAAAACTAAACGTGTCTCTGATACGTATGCTCAAGCAGAAAATATAAAAGGTGTAGTATGAATAAATTAAATCCTAAAAAACTGCTCAATAGCAAGTGGACTGCCATCCCAGCTATTAATAAAGAAAAGCACTTTATTATTGTTGAGGTAGAATTTGATGAAGACGCTAATGTGATTGAATGTATCACTGAAGCGGTGATGTCAAAAAATCAATATCCTATTCAGTGGCGCGACTTAAAAGACGAACAAAGATGGCGCCAAGGCTGGAAGTGACCGCTTGTACTCATGCCCAAATAAGTGGGTATGAGTGATATCAAATTAGTATCCCGCACGAGATTCATTCCTTACTTTTAGTATTTATTCGCCATACGGCGACAAATCCTTATTTTTTCCTTCCCCGTTAAAAAATAAATTTATATTTTTCTAAAAATTCATTTAAGTTATTTATTTTCAATTTGTTATCTATTTAATTTAACCTGTTTAATTTCGCGTTGTTAATTTGTTCAGTGGCGATTTATTCCTATAGCGGCTCAGTCTTGTTGTTTTGAGTTTAATTAGAGATAGGTGTGTCTTTTTTAGGAGGTTTAACTTATTGAATTTTAAAGGGTATCTTTTTAGTTAAAAGTAGCTGTTGCAAAAGAGCAACAAAATACGAGGTGTTTTTAAGTAAAAATCACATTTTTATTTTTAACTTATTGTTTATAAATGAAAAAATAAACATGGCATCGAAGTTGTAATAGCTAAGCTGTATTTAGCAAAAAGTGATTAAGCTTAACGCTTAACCTTACAACCCAATGAAGGAATTACGTTATGACAACATTTAAATCAACACTGGTATTAATGGCACTTGCTTCTTCATCTGTGGCGTTTGCTGCAACAGATTTTGACACACTGGATGTGGATGGTAATGGCGCAATAAGCCAAGCTGAAGCATCAGTAGATGCCTCACTTATGAGTAAGTTTACAGAGCTTGATACGGATAAAAACGGCGAGCTTTCTAAAGCAGAATTTTCTAAGGCTTAAAAGGCCAATGCTCAACGCTATTACATATTCTGAGTTGCCAAAGACAACCTAAATAGGCAAGGGAGCCTATGAAAGAGAATAACTAGGATGTACGGTTGTAGCGTTGAGTTAATTAATTTATACCCAAACATTGCATACTTTGAAGGATTAATATTATGAAAAAATTACAGTCAACTCTTGTACTTATGGCACTTGCTTCTTCATCTGCAGTATTTGCCAGCACAGACTTTGAAACTCTTGATGTAGATGGTAGTGGCGCAATTAGCCAAGCTGAAGCATCGGTTGCGGCCGAACTTATGGAGCAGTTTGCAGAGCTGGACGTAGATGGCAATGGTGAACTTTCTAAAGACGAATTTTCAGCATACTAACTTTATAATTCCCTAAGGATCTTTGAAAAGGATTTCTTACCCACTTTTTTATTAAGCTAAGGATTTATTATGAAAACATTTACTAAAACGCTTACTAAAACGCTTGCTTTAATTGCACTTGCTTCGTCTTCAGCGGCTTTTGCAGGGGGGGATTTTGATTCATTCGATACAGATGGTGATGGCGTGATCAGCCAGTCTGAAGCACAAGCTAATTCGCAACTAGCTAAATTATTTGATGACTTAGATGTTGACGGGAACGGTGAATTATCTAAACAAGAATTTGCCAAAGTTCAGTAACAAACACGCACAATCTTTAACGATACAGATAAAAGCAGCCGAATAATTTCTCGGCTGCTTTTTTATTTACTTATCTTCTAAACGTTTGGCTTTAAAGTCAGATTCATTTATCCACTTAGGCCAATCGCCATTATTGGCAAGTTGACTAGCTATATCTATAACCAGCTCGATATCCTGTTTTGCACCAGCTAATGACCATGCTTCTGAATAGTCGTCGGCTTCTTTATGGTATTTATGACTGATGTAGTCAGGATCGGTATCACCTAAGCTCATAAACAGTAAACTTGGCACGCCTTGTTTAGCGAGTGAGAAATGATCTGATCTAAAAAACAATCCATTTTGTGGGCGAGGATCCATTTTTACCACGCGTCCTTGTGCTTTAGCCGCGCTTGCTAAGTAATGCTCCATTTCGGATAGGTTGCTACCGTATTGCAAAATATAATCGGTTTCATCGAGTACGTTCATACCATCGATATTTAATAATCCGACCATTTTTTTGGTGGCAATCATGTTCCCATTGGCAAATTCTTCTGAGCCAATTAGACCTGTTTCTTCGGCAGTAAAGTTAGCAAACAGGATTGAGCGCTTAAACGGCTTTTGCTGATGCATCTTGCTCATAATGCGAGCAATTTCAAGTGTTGCTGCGGTGCCTGAAGCATTATCGACTGCGCCATTGTAAATTTTAGGCCCGTTGTCGGTTTGTTTAGTACCAAAATGATCCCAATGAGCACTAATAATAACGTATTCGTCAGGGGTTTCACTGCCTGTAATTTTTGCAACCACATTATGTGATTTAGCGTGTGACACTTCATTTTTAAATGCAAGGTTCGCCTTTAGGTTCAATTCTTTAGCTTGAAATTGCTTACTCAATGCGTGTTGTTTTAATTGTTGATAATTTAAGTTTGCCGATGTAAATACTTGCTCAGCGGCATCAAGTGTTAACCAGCCCATAACCGGTAGTTCAGATGCGTTAAGATTGTTATCCATCAAGCTATATTTAGTGCCCGTGTTTGAGCTTTCAACCACGCCCCATGGATATGCGGCTGGGGCTGTTTCGTGAACAATAAATACTGCTTTTGCACCTTGGCGTGCGGCTTCTTCATATTTATAAGTCCAGCGGCCATAGTAAGTCATGGCATTGCCTGTAAATAGTGTATCGTCTTGGGTGGCAAAGCCCGGATCGTTCACCAGCACAATAACGGTTTTATCGGTTACATCAACATTGGCATAGTCGTTCCAGTTATATTCTGGCGCGTTAATCCCATAACCAACAAACACAATATCGCTATTACGGACATCAATAATCGGCTTTAACTGCTTTGTACGGGCGGTGAAGTCTTTACCTGCAGTAAAGCTAAGCTCTCCCATAGTTAATTGCATATTTTGATCTGCAGTTAGCATGGCCATTTTAACTGGCTGTAAATATTTCCCTTGATACGCGCCAGATAACCCCATAGCTTGGTATTGCTCACTTAAATAACCAACGGTTTTAACTTCACCTAAGGTAAGGGGGCCGCGTCCTTCAAAGTCATCTGATGCTAAGGTTTTAATATGTTGTTTAAGATTGTTTAAACTAACGCCAGGAGTGTTTTCAAGAGATGAAGCTGGCATTGTAGGCTCAGAGCAACCCGTTAGTGCAATAGCTAAAAAAAGTGCAGTGATTTTTATATAAGACATAACTACTTAAAATAATAATTTTTTTCGACTATAACCCCAAGTAACCGGTAAATGCGAATTTTTATCTCTTTTAACCTTATTTTTATGTCGCTTACCTCTTCATCTATTTACCCGTTCATCGCCTTTAGGTAAGTTAAAACAATAACAAAAGGGATAAAGCAATGAAGCAATTTAATCGTCGAGACTTTTTAAAAGCAGCCAGTGTTGCCGCAGCTGCAGGTGTAGTGAGTGGTTGTGCATCAAGTGGAAGTGCTAATGCAAGCGCACCAAAACAGCAAGGGCGCAGCGTTATTGGTTTAGTCGCGCCTAAAATGGATGTGGTTAGAGTGGGCTTTATTGGTGTAGGTCAGCGCGGTTATGGACATGTAAAGCGCATGAGCCATATTGAAGGTGCGCAAATAGTCGCTATTTGTGACACGCACACTGAGGTGCTAGAGCGAGCTGCCAATTATTTAGTTGATAAAGGGGTAGCTAAGCCGGCGTTATATACTGGCAGTGAGCGGGCCTATCAACAAATGCTTGAACGACAAGACATAGATATAGTCATTATTTCTACTCCTTGGGCATGGCATGCACCTATGGCTATCGATACTATGAACAGCGCAAAACATGCTTTTGTTGAAGTGCCCTTGGCACTGACTGTTGACGAAATGTGGCAGATTGTAGATACCGCCGAACGTACTCAAAAAAATTGTATGATGATGGAAAATGTGAATTACGGTCGCGACGAGTTAATGGTATTAAACATGGTGCGCCAAGGTGTATTTGGGGAGCTGTTACATGTCGAAGCGGCCTATATTCATGAGCTTCGTTGGCAAATGAAAGAGCTTGAGCACAAAACAGGCTCATGGCGAACGCAATGGCATGCAAAACGTGATGGTAACTTATATCCTACGCATGGATTAGGGCCGGTATCGCAATATATGAATATAAACCGTGGCGATAGGTTTGATTTTTTAACTTCAATGAGCTCACCTTCGCTGGGTAGAAGTGCCTATGCGCAACGTGAATTTGCAGCGGATCATTCTCGTAATCAGCTTAATTATATTGCCGGTGATATGAACACGACACTGATTAAAACTCTCAAAGGGCGCAGTATTATGGTACAGCACGATACAACAACCCCTCGGCCATACTCTCGACATAATTTAATCCAAGGCACGAATGGGGTGTTTGCCGGTTTCCCTAATCGTATTGCACTTGAAAATGGTGGTTCTAAAAGTTTTCATGAATGGGATTATGATATGAGCGCATGGTATGAGCAGTACGATCATCCCCTATGGATTAAAATGGGTGAAGAAGCACAGCGCAATGGTGGCCACGGGGGGATGGACTTTTTAATGTTTTGGCGGATGATTTACTGTTTAAGAAATGGCGAGCCGCTGGATCAGGACGTTTACGATGGCGCAGCATGGTCGGTTATTTCACCGTTATCAGCCCAGTCTGTGAGTGAGCGTAGCCGCTCAATTGATATTCCCGACTTTACTCGCGGTGCATGGCAAACAGCAAAGCCTTTAGGCATTGTAAGCTAAGGTTTATAGCAGGCACAAAAAAAGAGCGCATGCGCTCTTTTTTATTTAACAGCTTATTACAATAGGGATCAGCTACTTCTTACATATACTTTTAATTTAAGCTTTTGTCCTGGCTGTAAGTATTTTTGCCCAGCAAGGTTATTCCATTTAATAATATCGCTCACTGTTAAATTAAACTTAGACGCAATACGCGCTAAAGAATCACCTCGGCGTACTTTGTAGGTAATAGTACGATTAGTGTTATTCGCCGATTCTTTAGGTTGGTTCGCTGACTTATAAACAACCAACTTTTGATTTAAGCGCAGTACTGCATTTTTCTTCAGCTTATTCCACTTAGCTAATTCACTCATCGTTACATCGTATTCGCGGCTAATATCCCAAAGGGTATCGCCACTTTTTACCGTATGAGAAAGTTTAGTGCGTAAACTTTTATTAGCAGCGGCACGCACTTGCTGAGGCAAATGTTCACTATTAATTTTACCATCAGTGAGTGGCACTAAAATTTGTTGACCCACACGAATTACGTTTGAGTTAAGCTTATTTAATGACCTAATTGCGCTGATACTAGTGGTAAATTTATCTGCAATCACCGACAAGCTATCGCCACGTTTGACCTTATATTGCTGCCAGCGAAGACGGTTTTTAATCGCTGTCGCGGTGAGCTTTTCAGTGAATTGCTCTACTTTATCGGTAGGAAGTAATAAAAAGTGTGGGCCATCAGGATCGGTTGCCCAGCGGTTAAATCCTGGGTTTAATCGATATAGCTCGGTGAGGGTCATGTCGGCCATATCCGCAGCCAATGCTAAATCTATTTGTGACTCAATATTAACCACTTCAACCACTTGCGCGTTAATAATAGGCTTCCACGACACATTAAAATCATCTGCACGTTTGAGCAAATCAGCCAAGGCCAATAATTTAGGCACGTAGGCGGTGGTTTCACGAGGCAAATCTAGCGACCAAAAATCGGTAGGTAAATGCTTTTTACGATTCTTTTTAATCGCTCGCAGCAAGCGGCCTTCACCTGAGTTATAGGCGGCAATTGCGTTTAGCCAATCACCTTCAAGGGTTTTGTGCAAGTACGAAAGATAATCAAGCGCTGCGCGAGTAGATTGAACAATATCGCGACGACCGTCATACCACCAGTTTTGTTTTAAATCGAAACGCTCACCAGTTGCAGGCATAAATTGCCAAATACCCGATGCAGTTCGGTGCGAATAGCCATAAGGGTCGAACGCACTTTCTACAATGGGTAAAAGTGCAATTTCGATAGGCATTTCACGCTTTTCAATTTCTTCAACAATAAAATGTAAATACGGCTCAGCACGTTTAGAAATACGATCTAGGTAAGCCTGATGACGTGCATAATAATTTCGTTCAGCGACCACAGGGCGGTTTTGTGGAATATCTATAGATAATTGGTAACGAATACGCTCCCAAACATCGTCAAACACGGGGGCTTCTTCTTCGATGTCGTTTACTTGTTGATATTGCGCATTCATCATTAATGCAGTGCTAATATCATTTGGGCTAGCGCCTTCAAGCTGGTTTTGGGCTTGATCTTGTGAATCTGTGTTTAACGTTGTCAGTGTTTGACAACCGCTTAGCGTCATCGCTAAGACCAATAAAAGAGGAGATTTATTCATAAATACCAATACATAGGGTAAAAAACTCGGCGAATACTACCCATAATGAGTAAACATTGCCACTTATGAGCGTTAAAAGTTCCAAACAAATATGATTAGAAAATGTTAACTTATTGTTTATTAACTAATCGTTTTATTATTGTTGTTGCTAGAGCCTGTTTAGCCTTAAAAGGTCCAACAGGCCTTAATTTAAAAATTGTCTTTGAACTTTCTCAGACTAGCAAAGTTTTCCCAAGGTTCATTGTTTTTTGTAACTAAACAATATTCTTTTGGTAATGACTCTGTAATATTGGGTAAATTGCTACGCATAAATGGGTTTATTTTCAGCTCTTGGCCTATGGTGCTTGGCAAGCTTATTTCATCGTCTTTACGTAACTTATCCACTTGCTCGCTGTAAGCGAGTAATTCAGGGTTTCGTGGCTCAACCGCTTTTGCAAAGGCCAAGTTTGCCTGGGTGTATTCGTGGGTGCAATATACTTTGCAATCACTTGGCAGCGCACGCAACTTATTAAATGAGTGCCACATTTGCTCTGGACTGCCTTCAAATAAGCGCCCACAACCGCCACTAAACAGGGTGTCGCCAGTAAAGGCCAGTGCATCATTTATATAGCAAATATGGTCTAGAGTGTGCCCTGGTGTTGCTATAATCTCAAATGGAATACTTAATACGCTAACTGTGTCACCTTCATTTAAAGGCGTTGTTATTCCCTCAAATGGGCTATTACTAGGGCCATAAACTGCAATGTTTGGGTACTGCTTTACTAATTGAGCCACACCATCGGTATGATCATAATGATGATGGGTAATTAAAATACCGCCAAGGGTTAAGTTATGCTGTGCTAAATGCTCTAAAACTGGCGCTGATTGTCCTGGGTCAACCACCCACGCTTGGTTATTCTGCTCGGTGGTTAAGCACCAAATGTAGTTATCAGAAAAGGCTTTAATTGCTTTGACTTGCACCATGTATCGTTGCTCTATAAAGTGGTATTTAATTAATATTATAACGAGCTTATATAATGAAACCAGCCCTTAGTTTTCAAGAAGGCCCCAAACCGTTGTCATGGCAGCAGTTTCCGCATGGTGATTATTTACGTTGTGATATAGAACGCAAATTATCGCCGTGGTTACCGCGTATGTTTGGCTATCATATGCTTAAATTGGGTAACTTAAGTGCTGAACTCGATACCAGCAAAAGCTCTATTAAGCATCAAGTATGCGTTGCAGAGCTTGGCCCATACACGGGGGTGGTTGCCGATATAGATGAACTGCCTTTTTACGAGCATAGTATAGATGCCTGCATTATGAGCCATTGTTTAGAGTATCACTCAGATCCACATCATATTTTACGTGAGGCTCATCGAACCCTTATTCCAGGCGGTTATATCGCCATTACGGGTTTTAATCCGTTTAGCTTTTGTGGGTTAGCGCAGTTACTGCCGTTTAGCCGTCAAAAATTACCGTGGACAGGGCGCTTTTTTACTCCTGCACGGGTAAAAGACTGGCTAAATTTACTTGGATTTGAAATTGTGGCCGATGAGCGTTTTATTTATTCGTCGTTGGCGCGCGGTAATCGCTTATCGCGGTTTGCATTTTGGCGCAGCTTTACCAAACAGTATTTAAAACCTATGGGCAGTGTGTATATGCTGGTGGCACGAAAACGAGTTGCGCCACTTACGCCAATCAAACCTAAGTGGCATGCTCGTCCACAATTTGCGCCAATAAAAGGGGTAGGGCTTAGGCAGACCTCAAAACAGCATTATCAGCAAAATAAAAAATAGCATGATGTAGAGGGTTACGGTTGGTAACCTTCATCATCGAGTAAGTCGCTGCCGCTGGCTGCATCACGAGCAAGGTCGTCAACAATTTCGTTATATTTGTGGCCACTGTGGCCTTTTACCCATTTCCAGGTAACGTCGTGCTCGGCACAGGCTTTGTCGAGACGTTTCCATAAATCGACATTCTTAACCGGCTTTTTGGCCGAGGTTTGCCAACCGCGTTTTTTCCAATTGGTGATCCACGATTCAATACCCTGCTTAACATATTGGCTATCGGTAGTTAGGGTTACAGGGCAAGAACGATTAAGAGATTCTAGCGCCACAATGGCTGCCAGCATTTCCATACGGTTGTTGGTTGTAAGCTTGTAGCCTTGGCTTAATTTTTTTTCATGGGCTTCATAAATCATAAAAATACCATAACCACCGGGGCCTGGATTACCTAAACACGAACCATCGGTGTAAATCTCTACGGTTTTTTGCACTGTTTTACCTTGATATTATGTACAATAAAGTGATTATAGAAAGATACCAGAGTCAGGCTTAATTCGATATGGCACGCAGACAAATAGTTTTAGATACAGAAACCACCGGCATCGACCCTAAACAAGGGCACCGTATCATTGAGATCGGCTGTGTGGAGCTTATGAATCGTCGGTTAACCGGCAATAATTTTCACGTTTACATTAATCCGCAGCGCAGCATTGAAGAAGAAGCAATCGATGTTCACGGTATTACTAATGAATTTTTACGCGATAAACCGCTTTATCGTGATATTGCCCAAGAGTTTTTTGACTATATTAAAGGGGCTGAGTTAGTCATTCATAATGCGCCGTTCGATATTGGCCATATGGATAATGAATTTGCGTTATTAAACCAAGGCTATCAAAACACCCATAGTTTTTGTGGTGTGCTTGATACCCTTAAAATGGCGCGTGACTTGCATCCAGGGCAAAAGAACAACCTAGATGCACTTTGTCGCCGCTACGATGTTGATAACACTAAGCGGACGTTACACGGTGCCTTACTGGATTCTGAAATTTTAGCCGATGTTTACCTGGCAATGACCGGGGGGCAAGTAAAGCTAAACCTAAATCAAAACAAAGATGACTCGAGTGAAGATCAAAAAGGCGGTATTAGGCGTTTAAACAGCGACAGAGCACCTTTGGTAGTTATAGCAGCTAGCGAGGCAGAGCAAAGCGCACATCAAACGCGTTTAGACATTGTACAGAAGGAGGGCGGCCATTGTTTATGGCGCGCTGAATAGGGCATTATTATGAAAACGCTATTAGTAGTTTCACTGCTTTTAATCGCCGTGTGTTTCTCCCCCGATGCACACAGCGTAAAGCAAGTTGAAGAGTTAAAAGGCAGCGGTAAACAAAATGAAATCCCGTTACTGGATAACCGTTTTCGTGTTGATGACAAAATTGATGAAATAAAATTAATATTCTTTAGACGCCCAGGATCGCCTGCCGTTATTTTAGTAAGACCCGATGGCACTAAATACTTTGCTATTAATGCGGTGAGAAACACCAGCCTTGATTGGTACGACGAATTAAATTATGACTTAGTAGTTATTCGTAATCCCATGCCTGGGCCGTGGCAAGTTATTGGCCAAATAATGCCAGAGAGCCGCATTGTTGTTATTGGTGAGTTATCGCTTAAAGTTGAGCCACTGCCTAAAATTCTTTTTCAGGGTGAAACTGTAAAAATAACCGGAGAGATTTTAAATGATGGCGAGCCGATTCGTGCCAACCTATTTAAAGATGCGGTCTCGCTTAATGTGAGCTTTGTGAGCACCAATAATGAGAACTTTGAAAACTTTGGTGCAGGCATACAACAAGTAACTGAATTCAAAGATGATGGCTACGGGTTCGATGAAAGCGCTAAAGACGGTGTGTTTACCGGTGAGTTTACTTTAAATTTCACACCTGGCGAGTGGCGCCCTGAGCTTTATATTACCACTGATGTATTAGAGAGGCGGGTGGTTCAAGATCCTATTGTTGTGCATGAGCCGCCTTTCAGCTTTACCTCCGTTGAAGCAACCGAAGAGGGGGATGATCATCGCATTACCATCAATATTGATGATAAGCTTTTAAAACCTGATACGGTGATCATGCAAGGTAAAATTTATTATCCCAATGGTGAAGAGCAGGTATTTTACTTAGATAGCAACAGCACTACTGCTAGAGAGCTGGCTTTACAAGATTATGGTTGGGGGCGCTACAACATCGAAATCTCTGTTTTTGGCTCAACAATCAATGACCGAGAGTTTATGGCCACATTACCAACCTATTTATTTGAAATAGAAAGACCGATAGAAGTGATTCCAGAAATTCCAGTTGCCAGTGTTAGCGAACCAGAAATTATTCCTGTGCCAGTTGTAAAACCAAAAGTAATGTCCACGGGATTAATGGTTAGTTTAATTGTTGGTGGAAATTTGGCCATTTTATTTATAGGTTGGTTATGTATTCGTGTTTTTGTGCAGAACAAACCATTAAAACTTAAATTGAATTTAGCTTTTTTAAATAAAAAGAAAGCTGTTGAGTCAAAAAAAGCTGAACAGCAAAAATCAGATGATTCAGAAAGTAGCTCAAAAAATGACAAATCAGGTGGAATTTTAAACCTTTCGATGTCAGATGACTAAAAAACCTGTAAAAAAACAAAAAAGCCCTTGACGAAGCAGGGGCTGGTTCGTATTATTCACGCCGCTGTCAGGGGAGACTCAGACAGAAACGAAAATGCGGAGTGGTAGTTCAGTTGGTTAGAATACCGGCCTGTCACGCCGGGGGTCGCGGGTTCGAGTCCCGTCCACTCCGCCAATTTTCGACAATTTGTAAGTATGCGCTGGAGTGGTAGTTCAGTTGGTTAGAATACCGGCCTGTCACGCCGGGGGTCGCGGGTTCGAGTCCCGTCCACTCCGCCAACACTTACACAACATATGGTTGTAAAACATATTCTTATTATGGAGTGGTAGTTCAGTTGGTTAGAATACCGGCCTGTCACGCCGGGGGTCGCGGGTTCGAGTCCCGTCCACTCCGCCAATAAGAAAAAATAACAGTTTAAATACGCGCTGGAGTGGTAGTTCAGTTGGTTAGAATACCGGCCTGTCACGCCGGGGGTCGCGGGTTCGAGTCCCGTCCACTCCGCCAACTATTTAAACACTGTTATATTACAAAATTTGTATGCTGGAGTGGTAGTTCAGTTGGTTAGAATACCGGCCTGTCACGCCGGGGGTCGCGGGTTCGAGTCCCGTCCACTCCGCCAACAAATTAAGTAATGACAAGTAAAAGATATCTCTGCGGAGTGGTAGTTCAGTTGGTTAGAATACCGGCCTGTCACGCCGGGGGTCGCGGGTTCGAGTCCCGTCCACTCCGCCATTTGATATCGTAACAAAATTAGTAAGTGCATTACCCCATGCACATACCACTGCGGAGTGGTAGTTCAGTTGGTTAGAATACCGGCCTGTCACGCCGGGGGTCGCGGGTTCGAGTCCCGTCCACTCCGCCACTTGTTATTTCCTCAATAACAAGCAATAAATAATTTCCTTATTAATAAATCCAAACATAATTTTTTATCAGCTATCAGCTATCAGCTATCAGCTATCAGTCATAATTTACATACGTAAACCTTAATAGATTTGAATTAAAAAACACCTAGTTTAATTTTTAGTCTAGTTCAAAGCTTTACGTGTTATCAAAATTAAAATTATCTTTCAAAGCAGCTTTCGTTGACCTGTGGCTAAGTCATAACGCCGCAGATGTAAAAACTTTATCTTTATAGTCAAGTGCTAGGGTAAGTCGCTGTTATTGACACAAGCGGTTTCAGAGCTTCTTATGCTGTATCTGTTTTACTACAAAGGTTTGTCGCTATTAGAAAGTGACGTTACTTTATCGTTAGTGTTGTTTTGAGGCTGTTAGAATGGGTTTTGTTTATTATAAAAGTTTATTTATAATATCACGCTCATTTAAAGGGATATTTTATGATTGAAGTGATTGGCTTAAATAAGCAGTTTGCTGCTAACGTTGTTTACCGTGATTACAATAAAGTGTTTAGCAGCCAAAAAGTGTGTATTGATGCACCTAACGGTCAAGGTAAAACCACGTTACTTATGATGCTAGCGGGGCTTGAAAAGCCGCAAAGTGGCACATTTTTATTTGCAGGGGAAACACTTAAAGAGCTAGATAAACAGGTCGCTATTGCTACTGAACGTATTGCTTTACCTGATTTTTTAACTGCCAATCAAATTATACATTTATCTGTTAGTACACTCGGTTGCCCATGGCCTAATGCGATTGTTAGTGGTTTTAACTTTGGCGAATTTCTTAATACGCGTTTTGATGCATTATCCTCAGGCAATCAAAAAAAGTGCCAGTTAATTTTAGCATTAATGCGCAAAGCACCTTATCTATTACTTGATGAGCCGAGTGCAGCCCTTGATCAGGCAAGTATCCAATATCTACTCTCCTTACTTGACGCTTACTTAGCAGATAAACCAAACGGGCAAATTATTATTACTTGTCACGAACCTACTGTGTTTGTTGAACATGGGTTTGAGCGTATATCGTTATGAATATTGCACCAAGTAAACACCCATTAACTCAATATAGAGTGTTTATGGGTTACCGGTATTTAGCTTATAACCAAGAGCTTAAGCAATTATTATTACAACTGAAAAGTTTTGGGTTGTTATTTTTAGTGGTGTTAGGCTCATCGGTGTTGGGTTTTATATTGCTACTTTTTTTAGGTCTTGGAAAAATTATAGACAGTAGCGCAGCACCCCAATACGGTGCACAAATGGCTTTATTTTATTTGTTACTACAAAGTGTGATGCTCAGCGCAATGAAGTCAGCAATTAAAAATAGTAAGCAGCGGTTATTTCAGCAAACTATTGCACGATCAGTTTGGTTATATTTAGTCGATATTAAACTATTAACGCTCAGTAATGCATGGCTTATAGCCAGTGTATTAATTGCGCTAGATTTAACGCTATCACAATGGGTTAAAGTACCGCATTTTATTGTATTTATGTTGTTGCAATTTAGTTTGGGCGTTTTGTGCTTATACAAACCCAGCGCATTGATATATGGCTTTATATTTAGCACTATATTAGTGTGTGTTCCTCTTTATATGCAACCGCTTACTTATCATATGGGGTTTGCTGTGTTGTTTGCGCTGAGTCTTTTTGTCCCCGTGGTTAATATTAACGGGCGAATTGCAGTAAGTTCAATATTTGGTTTTTGGTTTTGTTATTTACTAAACCATAGCTGGGTAATTGTTTGGCGCGTGTCGCTACTTTTATGTGTATTTATGGCATCAGCGGCACTAATAAACGAACGTGCTGATTTGCTACCTATACTCGTAGTGTTAACCATGGCTTTTATTGTGCTCTTTAGTAGTTCTTTGCAATTTGATTGCGGTAAAGTTCACGAGCAGTATCGATTGTTTTTTAAAACATGCCAGCGAGAACGTGCCTTTTATATTAGCCAGTTTTTACCTAGCCTATTGCTGTTTTTAGTAGCAACGATAAGTTATAGCGTTATTTTTGGTCACATTCATATTGCATTATTTTTTATTGGTAATATGTGGTGTGTAATACAGGTTTACTTTGCGCAAAAAAAACCAGCGCATTATGCGCTGGTTTGGCTAATTTTAGCAGGGTTAATGCTAGCTTTACTAAATTAGTTAAGCTGCATCTGCCTTTTTAGATTTCGCTTTGCTATTACGCGCTGCTTTGCCGGCAAGTAAATCTGCAGGGTCAAAGTCATCAACGTTAATCACATCTAGACGTGCTTTCTCAACTGCAGCGAGCTTATCGGCTTCTGCTTGGCTTAAAATGCCTGCTTCTAAGCCCATTTGCGCCACTTTATCAAGCTGGAAGAATGGTAGTTTTACGCCTTTTTCTTTACATACACGCTCAAACAATGGCTCTACTTCTAGAACGTCTTTAAGCGTTTGCTCTTGACGGCCCACAAGGTTAAGCGGTTCGTTTGTAAGGTATACATAGCTTGCTAAACGATTACGTGTTTCGCTAGGAACTTGCAATAACTGCGCTAGTTTGTGCTCAAGTTTGTCGGTAGGTTTACGAACCGGACGACCAAACGGGAATAACAATACTTTTAAAACACCACGTAGTGGAGCCGACGGCATGTTATTAATTAAATCAGCAAGTGCACGTTGGCAGTGGTAAAGATGATCCTGACAGCTCCATTGAACTAGTGCAAAATCTTCTTTCTTACGGCCTTCGTCGTTGTAACGTTTTAGCGTTGCAGACACTAAGTAAAGGTAACTTAATAAGTCGCCTAAACGTGCTGAGATACGTTCTTTACGTTTAAGTGAACCACCAAATACGGCCATGCTAATATCTGACATAAGTGCTAAAGAGGCACTAAAGCGAGACGCAATACGGTAAAACTCTGCCGTTTCGTCTTTGTATGGCACGCTAGTAAAACGAGCGCCAGTAAGGGCAAGCCATTTAGTACGTACTAAGTTAGACATGGTAAAGCCAATGTGGCCCATTAGCGCTTTATCAAATACGTTAAGCGCTTCTTCGCGGTCTTCAATTTCACACGCACCTAGCTCGGTAAGTACAAATGGATGACAGCGAATTGCACCTTGACCATAAATAATCATATTACGGGTCAAGATGTTTGCACCTTCAACGGTAATGGCAATAGGTGCACCTTGATAGCCACGACCCAAATAGTTATTTGGCCCAAGCATGATCCCTTTACCGCCTAGCACGTCCATTGCATGAATGGTTGAATCGCGCATTTGCTCGGTAAGGTGGTACTTAATAATCGCCGACACAACGGATGGCTTCTCGCCTAAATCAACCGCACCTGTTGACATACTAACAGCAGCGTCTGAGCTGTAAGCATAACCAGCAAGTTTAGCCATTGATTCTTCAACCCCTTCCATTTTACCAATAGGTAAGCGGAATTGACGACGAATACGGCTATAAGCACCTGTTGCTACTGCAATCATTTTAATGCCACCGGCTGAATTTGATGGCAATGTAATTGCACGACCAACCGATAAACATTCAACTAGCATACGCCAGCCTTGACCAGCCATTTCTGGGCCGCCAATAATGTAATCAAGTGGAACGAAAATATCTTTACCGCGAGTAGGGCCATTTTGGAACGGCACATTAAGCGGGAAGTGACGACGACCAATTTCTACCCCTGGGGTATCTGTTGGAATAAGCGCACAGGTAATGCCAGGCTCTTTAACATCGCTTAATAATCCATCTGGATCTTGTAATTTAAATGCTAGGCCAAGAACCGTAGCTACAGGCGCAAGCGTAATGTAACGTTTGTTCCATGTAAGGCTTACACCCACTACTTCTTCGCCATTCCATTGCCCTTTACATACTACACCGTAGTCTGGAATTGAGCTTGCATCAGAACCCGCCTCTGGCGAGGTAAGTGCAAAACATGGAATTTCTTGACCGCTTGCTAAACGCGGTAAGTAATGATTTTTTTGATCTTCAGTACCATAGTGCTGTAATAACTCACCCGGACCTAACGAGTTAGGTACACCAACAATTGACGAAAGCAATGTTGATTTACTGGTTAGCTTTTGCAGTACACACGATTGTGCAAATGCAGAGAATTCTAAGCCGCCATATTCCTTTTTAATGATCATGGCAAAGAATTTATTATCTTTTAGATATTGCCATACATCCTGAGGTAGATCGGTAAGCTCATGCGTTGCTTCCCAATCGTCCAGCATGCTACACACTACTTCAACAGGGCCGTCGATAAATGCCTGCTCTTCAATAGTGAGTTTTGGAACCGGGTATTGGTGAAGCTTTTTCCAATCTGGATTACCACAAAATAAATCCGCTTCCCACCAGGTAGTACCCGCATCGATTGCTGACTTTTCGGTGTCAGACATGCTCGGTGTTACTTTTTTAAAGATAGTGAAAATAGGTTTGATAATGTATTGCTGGCGAATACCAGTAACAGAAAGAGGCACTGCGATGATTAAAAAGATCACCCAGCTAATTAAACCAAA
The DNA here is from genome assembly GCF_001974855.1 of Pseudoalteromonas sp. SK18. GTDB lineage: Bacteria > Pseudomonadota > Gammaproteobacteria > Enterobacterales > Alteromonadaceae > Pseudoalteromonas. The sequence goes on from NZ_MTQB01000005.1 coordinate 178,958, forward strand.
AGCACCGGCAAAGGTACCAATTAATAATGTTGCGGCAGAAACACCAAGTGCTGTGTTCCAACTCGCTCTGTGGTAAAGCGCAATGCTGAGCAGTGCGATTAAACCGAGTGTAAATATGAGTGTCATTGCTAATTCCTTAATAGAGGTCAGACCACCTCGTTTAGAGTAGCGCTAGTAACGCTAAGTTTCAAGTACATTACTTAGATTAAAGTGTAGTTATCGGTACGATTATTACAATGCGTTGTATGTTATACGAACAGTTTGGCTGTAATCGTTTATTTCGGCTTATCATAAAAAATATAAGCGTTAAAAAAATCAATTAATCTAGTAGTAATATAAGTTTAATTAAGTAAATATACTTATGATAATCAGTGTACGCTTATTAAAAATAGAACGATATTCTATGTTTAGCTTTTTAAAGGTTTATTTATTTTATGTGTGAATTACTTGGCATGTCAGCCAATGTGCCAACGGATATTTGTTTTAGTTTTTCAGGGTTGTTGGAGCGTGGTGGAAATACGGGGCCGCACAAAGACGGCTGGGGCATTACTTTTTATGAAGGTAAAGGCTGCAGAACCTTTAAAGATCCAGAGCCAAGTTACCAGTCAGAAATAGCAAAGCTGGTAAAAGCGTACCCAATTAAAAGTGTATCGGTTATTAGCCATATTCGCCAAGGAAACCGTGGTCGGGTATGTCTTGAAAATACCCATCCGTTTACTCGAGAGTTGTGGGGGCGCGAAATAACCTATGCACATAATGGGCAGCTCTCAAATTATCACGATTTAAAAACAGAGTATTATCGCCCAGTGGGTAACACCGACAGCGAGCTGGCATTTTGTTGGTTGCTCGACAAAATTCGTGAAAAATACCCAAAGCGTCCAAATAATATGGCGTCGGTATTTAGATATGCCGCTAAGCTTTCGCATACATTGCGTGAAAAGGGCGTATTTAATATGTTATTGACCGATGGTGTATTTGTTTTAGCGTATTGCACTAATAACTTACACTATATAACGCGCCGTGCGCCATTTGGTAAAGCAACCTTGATTGATGCCGACATGGTGGTCGACTTTCAACAAGAAACCACGCCAAACGATGTAGTAACGGTTATAGCAACAAGACCATTAACTAATGATGAGCGCTGGCAAAAAATGCAGCCAGGAGAGTTTGCGTTATTTAAAATGGGTGAATTAATGTAGGTTGGCTAGCTAGAGTGAAACGAAACCCAACTCAAAGTTACAAATTGATAAAGTGTATAAGTATTAAAAATGAAAAACCCAAGTTATGGTTGTCACACTTGGGCCTTTCGTCCTGCATCTTGTAAACAAATTTACTCTGGTGTTATTTCGTTTTTAACTTGTGCAGGTAGAGCCGATGGGTTGATCACGGTAAACGATTTCATCTGTACTTCAAACTGCTCAACACCTTTTTCACCTTTCCACATGCGCACTAACATGTAATCCATTTCTGGGGCAAACCAGGCTAAGGCTTGGCGTTTATCGTTATCGTATAAGCGTTTAACTTTTACTGCTTCTACATTACCTATAGGCAAAGAAATCATTTCGGTTTCTACCACTTCAAAGTCGTAGTCACGGCAATTACCTTTTTTATCAACTAACGGAAACGAGAAACTAGTTTTGCCTTTTTTAAGGCCTTCACGAACTTGTACTTGATAAGAAATACCATCTTGGAATTTATCTTCCCATTGGCATTTTAACGGGTAATCGCTGGTGTTACTGGTAACCGTTTTGGTTTGACGGTCAAAGTTAATTTCATACTTTTTGTCAGGCCCTGTGCCTGTGCGGATCATAGCGTATTTAATAGGCTCTACTTTATCATTAATAAAGCTAAAGGTTGATGATTCTTGACGTGAGTCAGAGAAAATCATCCATTCAATATCGCTGTGATAGGTGACTTGATAGTTATCATTGTCGAGTTTTTTAAGCGTCCGCTCGGCTGTACCATGATTTGCGCCTTTGCGCAAAATATCGTAGCTGGCTTGATACTGGGTTAACTCACCTGCAACCAGGCTGGTAGGCAGTAATAAAGTGCCCGCACAAAATAGCCAGGCACTTAATTTTTTATTTTGGGTAGTGCGCGCCGTGTGCAGGAAGTTGTTTTTCGTCAAGAACTGCATAATCTGCTTCCATCGTAAGTCGTTGTTCACTGAACCACTTGACCACCAAAGGATAAATTATGTGCTCTTGTGCATGCACACGTTTAGCGAGTGTATCTGCAGTATCGTCTGCTAATACAGGCACCTTGGCTTGGAGAATAACGGGCCCGCCGTCTAATTCTTCAGTAACAAAGTGAACACTAACGCCGTGAACGTCGTCTTTTGCATCAATTGCTCTTTGGTGGGTATTCAGCCCCTGGTACTTAGGCAACAAAGATGGATGAATGTTCAACATTTTTCCAACATATTTTTGCACTAAGCTAGGAGTTAGAATACGCATAAACCCAGCTAATACAACTAGATTTGGTTCAAAAGAGTCAATTATATGCATTAACTGGGCATCGTATGCTTCGCGGGAGTCAAACTCTTTATGACTCAGTACTTGCGTTGCAATGCCTGCATTTTTTGCACGCTCTAACCCATATGCGTCTGCTTTATTACTAATAACAGCCGCAATATGAGCGTTTATCTCGCCGCTTTCACAGGCATCAATAATGGCTTGTAAATTTGAGCCACTGCCTGAGATCAAAACTACTAGACGAGTGGGTGCCATTACGCAGCACCACCTACAATTTCAACTTGCTCTTCGCCTGCAACCGCATCTTGAATTTCACCAAGGTGCCATGCATTCTCGCCAAGATCTTTTAAAATGTTTAAGCTGTTTTCAAGTTGATCAGCAGGTACAACTAACACCATGCCCACACCACAGTTAAATGTACGGTACATTTCATGAGTGGTAATGTTGCCATTTTCTTGTAACCAGCTAAACACAGAAGGCCACTGCCAGCTATCACCTTTAACAACCGCTTTTGCAGATTCAGGTAATACACGTGGGATATTTTCCCAAAAGCCGCCACCAGTAATATGCGAAAGAGCATGCACGTCTACTTGCTTGAATAACTCAAGTAATGGTTTAACGTAAATGCGTGTTGGTTCTAAAAGATGCTCACCTAAGGTTTTGCCATCAATCACTTGGTTAGTATCAGCGTTAGACACTTCTAATACTTTACGAATTAGTGAGAAACCGTTTGAGTGTGGACCACTAGAAGCAAGCGCAATTAGCTGATCGCCTGCGGCTACTTTAGTACCATCAATAATTTTAGATTTTTCTACTACACCGGTACAAAAGCCTGCCATGTCGTAGTCTTCACCATCATACATACCTGGCATTTCAGCTGTTTCGCCACCAATAAGGGCACAACCTGAAATTTCACAACCTTTACCAATACCGGTTACTACGTCGGCTGCTGTGTCTACATCTAGTTTACCCGTTGCGTAGTAATCTAGAAAAAACAGGGGTTCAGCGCCTTGAACTATTAAATCATTTACACACATAGCAACTAAGTCGATACCTACGGTATCATGCTTTTTAAGGTCAATTGCTAAACGTAACTTAGTACCAACACCATCGGTGCCTGCTACAAGTACGGGTTGCTTATAACCTTCAGGAATTTCGCAAAGTGCGCCAAAACCACCAATTCCGCCCATCACTTCAGGACGACGAGTTTTTTTAACTACGCCTTTAATACGCTCAACAAGTGCATTACCAGCGTCGATATCTACGCCCGCGTCTTTATAGCTTAGAGACTGTTTTTGTTCGCTCACAGGTTTTCCTCAAAATAGTTGTTTTGATGCTTACTTAGAAACGCGCGTATTTTACAACAATTGCAAGGGCGCGGCTAGTTGAAATCTGGATTTGATTTTAAAGACAAGGACACTTGTCCGCTAGTTGCTGTATTAGTAAACAAAAAAGCGCCCAACGGCGCTTTTTTAATAATAAAATAAACCTTAATATCGCAATTAGGCTTTAGCTGTGAGTATTGCTCTAAGTGGAGCAGGGTAGCCTTCAATGGTTTTACTGGTGTCAGTAGGGTCTAAAAAGTCAACTAAAGATTCGTTTTCCATCCAGTCAGTTTTACGCTGCTCGTCGAGCGTTGTAATAGCACAATCTTTAATTTGCACATCTTTAAAGCCAACACGTTCCATCCACAATTTTAATGCCGCAGTGCTTGGAATAAACCATACATTACGCATTTTTGCGTAGCGGTCGGTCGGTACTAAAACGGTGTTTTCATCGCCTTCAATAACTAAAGTTTCAAGTACTAGCTCACCACCAGGGCGAAGCTGTGCCTTTAATTGCGCTAAAAAGTCGATAGGTGAGCGACGGTGATAAAGTACTCCCATCGAAAATACCGTATCAAATGCTTTAAGCTCTGGCAGGGCTTCTACACCTAATGGTAATAAATGCACGTTTTCATCAGGGTTGAAGTGTTTAATTGCCTGAAACTGGCACAAAAATAAGTCAGATGGGTCAATACCCACCACAAACTGTGCACCTTCACCGCGCATACGCCATAAGTGATATCCCGAGCCACAACCAATATCTAATACAGTACGGCCTTTTAATGGCTCAATATGCGGTAGGAGTCGATCCCATTTCCAGTCACTGCGCCATTCTGTATTAATATCGATACCGTGCACATTAAATGGACCTTTTCGCCAAGGCATCATGCGTTTTAATAAATGCGTGGTTTGCTTTTTTTCGCCTTCAGTCATTTCGCCAGGCGCGCCTATTGCTACTTTGCTGACAATATCAACTTGGTTTGTTGATACCTCAGGTAAGTTTTTTAGTACTTTTTGCCATTGAGGCAAATCGCCATGGCTGGCCTCTTGTTGCCAATGCTTTAATTGCGCAGGCAAGGTTTCTAGCCAGTGGCTAAGTGGGCTTTGTGCAATAGCAGCGTAAAATTGGTTAAACCATGCAGACATGTGTCACTCTCTAAATTATTTAATTGCTACCATTGAGCAAAAATTAAAACATTGATACCACACTTGCGTTTGGCTAAAACCAATGTCGCTTAAACGTTGTGTATGTGTGCTAAGTGTATCGGGGCGCATTACGTTTTCAATGGCGGTACGCTTTTGGCTTATTTCTAGCTCAGAGTAGCCATTATGACGTTTAAAGTCGTGGTGCAAGTCAATCAGTAAGTTATCACATTGCTCGTTTTCGGCTTTAATTTTTTCACTTAATAGCAAAACGCCACCGGGCTTTAAATTAGCGTATATTTTTTCAAGTACCGCTTTGCGCTGCGCAGGTGGAATAAACTGCAGAGTAAAATTCATCGCTACTACTGAGGCATTTTGAATATCAAGCTCGTTAATATCACCTAATGTAACCGTTACAGGAACGTCTGATCTAAACCCTTGTAAATGGACCTTACAACGCTCCACCATGGCTTGTGAGTTATCTACAGCAATAATATGACAGCTATCAGTTTGAATATTACGGCGCATACTTAGGGTAACCGCCCCTAACGAGCAGCCTAGGTCATACAAATTTGAATTTGGCTGAGCATACTCACCAGCTAATTTTCCCATGGTACTTACTATGGTGGCGTAACCGGGTACCGAGCGTTGGATCATGTCGGGAAATACTTCAACCACGTTTTGATCAAAACTAAAGTCTTTTACTTGTTGCTCAGAGGCATAAATACTGTCTTTTATACTCACGAAGGCAGTCTCTTTGAAAATAATAGTGCTATTTTAACATTTTATGCTGGATAGTCAGTGATAAATTCAGTAGCTTGACTAGAATTATGAAGAATAAGTATAAAAGAGATTATTAAATGAGCAAAAGTAAGGTTATTAGTACCGACGATATATTAGCAACATTATGCCACTCAGTAACGGGTGTACTTTCATCAGCCAGCGGCAACGAGATCAGCTATTCAGCCATGGTGCAAAAAATTACCCGCACATGTATGCGACCAGACATAGGTTGTTTTGTTTTATTTGACGGGGGCTTTACCGGCTTAGTTGTTACCAACTTTACGGCGCAAGCGGCGATGGAAATTTATGGCGATTACATGCGTAATATGGGCATGCCAGAAGACGAAATCGCGCATAGTCACTTATCTGATGACGTTTCAAACGTGATGGGTGAGTTGATGAACCAAATAGTGGGCGACTTCACGTCAAAAGTGCGTGAACAGCTACATACCTCTATTACCCAAAACCAGCCAAAAATGATGGCTATTAATAAGCAAGTGCAAATATCGGTTGATACCACTATGGATCGCCCGCAAGCTCGCCGTGTAACGTTTACTACCCGCAATCAAAATATCTTCTATTTAGAATTAGCGATGGATAAAACAGAGTTTATTAAACTTCACGATTTTGACATTGTAGAAGCTGTAGACCCAGACGACATTATCGCAAACGAAGCCAAGCAAAAAGCGGATAAAGAAAAAGCAAAACAGCCAAAGCAAGATGATAGCGACGACGACTTTATGGCCGAATTAGGGCTTTAATGTTTTTACGTAGGTTGGGTTGAGTGAAACGAAACCCGACGAGCTAGCTGTCAGTTTTTAGCTATTAGTGGTAAGTTAAAAAGTTACTCAAATAAAAAAGTGCGATTTGAAATCGTACTTTTTTATTTGAGTTTATTTTATATACTTTTTATCTTTACTCATTTTGTTTATTTCTTCCTTCCAATTTATTGCAGATTTTTGAACCGCGTTTAACTCCTTTGTAGTGGTCAACTAATTTTGGCCACAGTTTTAGAATCTTGGTATCTAACCTCAGATTCATTTGGCGCTAAACCAGCATTATAATGATGTGGCCTAACGTTGTTGTAATATCCGTTGATATAATCAC